>NZ_JAGKRH010000239.1:0-1275 GCF_017939245.1 Aeromonas sp. PrichA-15
CATGTGTTAGGCCTGCCGCCAGCGTTCAATCTGAGCCATGATCAAACTCTTCAATTTAAGTTTGGTTGCTTCGAAAAGCGGCTCAATGAATTGCTGAATTAACTGCTGCAACTAAAAGTTGCTTTGGTCACTTCATCAGACATTGATATCAAAAATTGTTTTTGATGCTCGATGCTGTGAGTGCCCACACAGATTGCTTGATTCAAATTGTTAAAGAGCGACGCAGCTTTTGGCTGCTGCGGGAGTGGCATTCTACTCAACCGCCGTCTCGAGTCAAGCCTTATTTTCAAAGGCTTTTCGAGGCTACCGACCGGGTTGTTTGCGTTGCCGCTTGCCCTGTCGATGGAGGCGCATTATAGGGAGCGAATTCGTTCTGGCAAGGAGATAATTGCAAAAAAATGACTTCCATCGTTCAACCGCTCACAAAGCCACCAAAAAGCATCTTAATCCAGCGAAATCAGCCTGTGACAGGCGCTGCAACGGCAAAATCATGCAGGTTGTCGTAGATGGCATCGGCCAGCTCAATCCCCGCATCAGTAATCGGCTTGCCTGTTCTGACCATTATCTTGTGACCGACCTTGGCATTGATGGCGGCTTTCAGGTCCGAAGGTTTGTCACCCACCATATAAGAGCGGTCCATGTCGATGCCCAACTCTTGCTGCGCCAACAGCAGCATGCCGGGTTCCGGTTTGCGGCAGTCGCAAGGGGCGCCGTGATCCGGGTGATGGGGGCAGAAGTAGATACCATCGAGATCCACATCCCGATCGGCCAATGACCAATCCATCCACTCGGTCAGGTTCATGAAGTCATCTTCCGTGAAGTAACCGCGGGCGATACCGGATTGGTTGGTCACCACGACCAGCAAATAGCCTTTTTTCTTCAGCAATTGCATGGCCTCAATCACCCCGGGTAGAAAATGGAAGTCATCAACCTGGCTGACATAACCCGTGTCTTTGTTGATGACACCATCGCGATCCAGAAAAATGGCGGGTTTACTCACAGCAGCTACCTCTATAGATGATTTCGCAAAAGTATCTCACAGGCCAATTAAAGTCCCAAAAGTAAAAGGGGTGGCCGAAGCCACCCCTTTCATGTGTGCATATAAAGTATCGATTAAGCGATAACTTTAGCTACAACACCAGCACCTACGGTACGGCCACCTTCACGGATGGCGAAACGCAGGCCGTCGTCCATCGCGATCGGGGCAATCAGGGTAACAACCATCTTGATGTTGTCGCCCGGCATGACCATCTCTACGCCTTCCGGCAGTTCGAT
>NZ_JAGKRH010000026.1:0-1384 GCF_017939245.1 Aeromonas sp. PrichA-15
CATGTACAGGATCTTTAGCAGCAACCAATTGAAATAGATATAAAAATGGCTTCGATTGTGATCTGATTTTATCGCCAAACAAAACCGCCACGCACGAAGCCATGACCATTATCGATGCCAACCACTATCTTGAGCAACTTCTCTCTCCTGCCGAACTCGACCGCATTGCCCGTGACTGCCAATTTTGCTTGCGCAAACGAGCCATTACGCCTGCCATGCTGGTGACTGCACTCTTGCGGGCACTTGGCTGCGACCAGGTCGATGGTATCGCTGGATTGCACCATCATTTCAATGCCTTGCAACTGGTTGATGCCCATCAGGTTTCCTACAAGCCCTTTCACAACCAGTTGCGCAAAGCGTCGTTCGCCCTGTTCATGAAGGCGCTGGTTGAACGGGCTATCGCCTTGCGTATCGGCCAACAGATGAAGACTGCATCCCTTGGCGCATTCAAACAGGTGTTGTTGCAGGATGGTACTTCCTTTGCCGTCCACAAAAGCCTGGCCGAAGTGTTTCCGGGAAGGTTCAAGACCATTAGCCCGGCGGCAATCGAGTGTCATATGCTCATGTCTCTATTGGAGCAAAGTCCAGTTTGCATGCAGGTCTCTGCCGATACGGCGTCAGAGCGCCAGTTCCTGCCTGAGCCCGAGCGGCTCAATAACAGCCTGCTGTTGGCGGACGCGGGTTACATCGATATGGCCTACTTTGCGAAACTAAACGAGGCGGGCGGTTTCTATCTGGTCAGGGGTAGTAAGAGCCTGAACCCGAAGATTATCCGGGCATGGCGCGGTGACGAACGGGAAGTGCCGAAGCTGGCGGGCCTGTCACTCAAGGATGCTGGACGGCGGCACTGTCGGGCAGAGGTACTGGATATGGTGGTGAAATCGGGCAAGTTCGAGTATCGGCTGATCCGACGCTGGTTTGCCGAGGAGAAACGGTTCTGTATCTGGATGACCAATCTGCCACGAGAGGCATGGCCAGCAGAGCGGGTGATGAGCCTGTACCGCTGTCGTTGGCAGGTGGAGCTGCTGTTTAAGGAGTGGAAGTCGCACAACCGGCTCAAGGGCTTTGTGACAGGTCAGAAAGCCATTGCCGAGGGGCTGGTGTGGGCCAGCCTGTTGTCGCTGGTGATGAAAAGACGGGTAGCTCAGACGCTGATGGGGGACGGTTTATCCACACTGAAAGCGGCGAAAAATAGCGGAACCTGGTGGTTCCCGTTATTGGAAGCGGTGGCTCATCGGGTGTTGGTGGAAATAAGAGAGCGTCTGGAATGGGCTGCCGTTTACTTGGCGAAAAATGCCCGTCGAACCAAGCAGCGAAAATCGATACAGAACAGGACCTTAGAAGGAATTTCAAATGAAGTGTTTTCTTAAGGTCCTGTATATGA
>NZ_JAGKRH010000240.1:0-6282 GCF_017939245.1 Aeromonas sp. PrichA-15
ACCCGATGCACACGAGTGTGCTGGAAGGGGTGAACAACAAGATCAAAGTGATAAAGCGCATGGCATATGGATTTAGGGACTCAGAATACTTTTTTCTGAAAATCAAGGCGGCCTTCCCCGGAAAGCCGCGATGAACCTTTTTTTATTTCCCATCCGGCGCCCAGCGTGCACTGGGCTGGGGCAGGGGGATGATCCAGTGCAAGGTTATAGAGCAAAAAATCAAAAAAAGTTGACATTGCCCCGTCGCAACTGAAAACTCGGGAAAGTTGAATGGGTATTACAGGGGTAGAACATGGCTGTCGGTATCGAGGAAGTACTGCTTCCCGAAGAGCAACTGAGCGGTCGCGCTTTTACAGACGAAGACAGGGAGCTGTTGCGTTCATATGGGGGCCTTATCGAAGGCCTGGCCGATCTGTTCGGCAAGCATTGCGAGGTGGTGCTCCACTCCCTGGAAAATCTGCATGAGTCCGTGATCCAAATCGCGAATGGTTTCAATACGGGTCGAACTCTGGGGGCGCCGATCACCGATCTCGCCCTGCGGATGCTCAAGGACATCGAGAGCACGGGTCAGGATCACACCCAGAGTTATTTTGCCCGCAGTCGGACCGGTGCCTTGATGAAGTCGAGCACCATCGCCATCCGTAACCGCGACAAGCAGGTGATCGGCCTTATCTGCATCAATTTGCACATCAATGCGCCTTTCCACGAGTTCGTGGCCGAATTCTTCCCGACACCACAGCAGGTGGAGCGGCAATCACCGGAGACCTTCGCCAACAGCGTCGAAGAGCTGGTTGCCCAGACGGTGGACAACACCATCGACGAGATCAATCGTGATCCCTCCGTGGCCAACAATGCCAAGAACCGTTTTATCGTGACCCAGTTGTTCGAGAAGGGCATATTTGATATCAAGGATTCGATCAACCTGGTCGCCGACAAGCTGAATATTTCCAAACATACCGTGTATCTCTACATCCGACAGCGCAAGCAGGGTGAAGAAGAGAGCGAGTAAGCGCCATAGATAGGGGATAGATAACAATGGCTAAAGAAGTGATTGCAACCGACAAGGCGCCTGCCGCAATTGGCCCTTATGTCCAGGCTACCAAGCTGGGTGAGCTGGTCTTTACCTCCGGGCAGATCCCGCTCGATCCGGCCACCATGGACATCGTTGCCGGTGGCATCGAGGCTCAGGCAGAGCAGGTGATGAAGAATCTGGTCGCAGTCTTGAAAGCCGCAGGGGCCGATACCAGCAAGGTACTGAAGACCACCTGCTTCCTGAGTGACATGAACAACTTCGTGGCCTTCAACCAGGTGTATGCCCGCTACTTTGGCGAGTCCGCCCCGGCACGTTCCTGCGTGGAAGTTGCTCGTCTGCCCAAGGATGTACTGGTCGAAGTCGAAGCCATCGCTTACGTCTGAGCCTGTTTCATTGGAAAAGCCCCTCCCAGGAGGGGCTTTTGCGTCTGTGAGGTAGAATGGATGCACCGTTGTGCAGGAGTGCGATCATGAGTCTGAATTTTGCTCTGCTGGTCACCGGGCCCGCCTATGGCACCCAGACGGCCAGCACGGCCTATCGTTTTGCCCTGAGTCTGGTCGAGCAGGGACACCGCTTGTCCCACCTCTTCTTCTATCAGGAGGGGGTGTGCAATGCCAATGGCCTCCATGCGCCAGCCAGCGATGAGACCGACCTGGTGGCACTGTGGCGCGAGTTGGCCATCCAGCAGGGTATCCGCATCGATGTGTGTGTGGCTGCGGCCATGCGCCGTGGCGTGCTGGATGAGCAGGAGGCCAAGGGAATGGGACGGGAGCATTTCAATCTGGAAGCGCCATTCTGCCTGAGCGGGCTCGGTCAGTTGGCGGAAGCCGCACTGATCGCTGATCGCTTCGTTCAGTTCTAGGGGGACAAAATGACCAGAATAGCGTTTATCTCACGGCGTGGTCCCCATGGTTCGGCGAGTGGTCGGGAGGGGCTGGATGCTCTGCTGGCCACCTCTGCATTGACGGAGTCCTTGGCACTCTTTCTGGTGGGGGATGGCGTGATGCAACTGGTGAGGGAGCAATCACCACACGCCATATTGCAGCGTCACTACGCCCCGACCTTCAAGATGCTGGAACTGTATGACATCGAAGAGATCTATGTCTGTGCGGTGTCACTGGCTGAGCGAGGACTGACGGCGGCGGATCTGCTAATCCCAGTGATTCCGCTCTCTCCTGCGGAAATTCGCCGTAGCTGGGCGGGTTTCACCACCCACATCTGCTTCTGAGGTGCCCGTGATACAGCTGATATTGAACTCTCCCTTCATGAGCCAGGATCTCGAGTTGGCGTTGCGTTACCGCATGGAAGGGGATCTGGTGGTGTTGATGCAGGATGCCGTGATGGCGGCTGCTGCCCCCGGGTGGTGCGAGCGCTTGGCAGACGTCCCCCTGTACGTCATGAAGGAAGACCTGCAAGCGAGAGGCTTGTCATCCGGGATCGGGATGGAGCTCGATATGCCGGGTTTGATCAGGTTGATCGTCGAGCACGGATCACCGCAGACCTGGGGCGGTTAGGCTTGTTTTTCCTTTTTATCTCAGTTGCTTAGCATAATGTCATTCGACTGTCATTTGCCATTTCGGTGTGCAAATTGTATAAATCTTGACTCCCCAGACAACAGGGCATAAAATTTCGCGTCCCCGTATCTGCGGGGAGGATTTTTCACACGTTTATGAAGTCATTATCAGGAGCCTTTTGATGGCAACTATTAACCAGTTGGTTCGCAAGCCACGCATCAAGCTCGTTGTGAAAAGCAACGTGCCGGCGCTGGAAGCGTGCCCTCAGAAGCGTGGCGTATGCACCCGTGTATACACCACCACCCCGAAGAAGCCTAACTCTGCACTGCGTAAAGTATGCCGTGTACGTCTGACCAACGGCTTCGAAGTCACCTCCTACATCGGTGGTGAAGGTCACAACCTGCAAGAGCACTCTGTTGTTCTGATCCGTGGCGGTCGTGTAAAAGACTTGCCAGGTGTTCGTTATCACACCGTTCGTGGTGCGTTGGACTGTGCCGGTGTTAAAGACCGTAAGCAGGCTCGCTCCAAGTACGGCGTGAAGCGTCCGAAAGCTTAATGGTTCTCCGTTAAGTAAGGCCAAACGTTAATTCGTTTCTAGTTAGATAACTTTCTAGTTTTGGGTAACCCCTGAAGTTACGGAGAATTTGAAATGCCAAGACGTCGTGTTGTTGGTCAGCGTAAAATCCTGCCGGATCCCAAGTTCGGATCTGAGCTGCTGGCTAAATTTGTCAACGTAGTAATGGTTGACGGTAAGAAATCTGTTGCAGAAGCCATCGTTTATGGCGCCCTGGACATCATTGCCACCAAATCTGGCAAAGAGCACCTGGCCCTGTTCGAAGTCGCTCTGGACAACATTCGTCCGGCGGTCGAGGTTAAATCTCGTCGCGTCGGTGGTGCAACCTATCAGGTGCCGGTAGAAGTTCGTCCGGTACGTCGCAATGCTCTGGCAATGCGCTGGTTGGTTGATGCCGCTCGTAAACGTGGTGAAAAATCAATGGCTCAGCGTTTGGCTGGCGAGCTGCTGGATGCCGCTGACAATAAGGGTTCGTCTGTCAAGAAACGTGAAGACGTTCACCGTATGGCTGAAGCGAACAAGGCCTTCGCTCACTTCCGCTGGTAATCCGCTTGCGCAGGGTCTTATGACTCTGCGCACCTTTAATTATCTGGGGACAAGCGCCCTAGTAAGAGGATGACAATGGCTCGTACAACCCCCATTGAGCGTTATCGTAATATCGGTATCTCCGCTCACATCGACGCCGGTAAGACTACTACTACCGAGCGCGTTCTGTTTTACACCGGTGTAAGTCACAAGATCGGTGAAGTTCACGATGGCGCCGCCACCATGGACTGGATGGAACAGGAACAAGAGCGTGGTATCACCATCACCTCCGCCGCGACCACCGCTTTCTGGTCCGGTATGGGTAAACAGTTCCAACCGCACCGTATCAACATCATCGATACCCCGGGCCACGTTGACTTTACTATCGAAGTAGAGCGTTCCATGCGTGTTCTGGATGGCGCCGTGATGGTGTACTGTGCCGTAGGTGGCGTACAGCCCCAGTCTGAAACCGTATGGCGTCAGGCTAACAAGTACAAGGTTCCCCGTATCGCGTTCGTCAACAAGATGGACCGTACCGGTGCCAACTTCCTGCGCTGCGTTGAGCACATCAAGACCCGTCTGAAAGGTAACCCGGTTCCTCTGCAATTGAACATCGGTTCCGAAGAGAACTTCAAGGGCGTTATCGACCTGGTCAAGATGAAAGCCATCAACTGGAGCGAAGCTGACCAGGGCGTATCCTTCGACTACGAAGACGTCCCGGCCGAGCTGCTGGAACAGGCGCAAGAAATGCGCATGAACCTGGTTGAAGCCGCTGCTGAAGCGTCTGAAGACCTGATGGAAAAATACCTGGGTGGTGAAGAACTGACTGAAGAAGAGATCAAGAAAGCTCTGCGTCAGCGTGTTCTGAACAACGAAATCATCCTGGTTACCTGTGGCTCCGCGTTCAAGAACAAGGGCGTACAGGCCATGCTGGATGCCGTGGTCGAGTACCTGCCGGCTCCGACCGACGTTGCTGCTATCGACGGTCTGAAGCTGGATGGCGAGACCAAGGACGAGCGTCACGCTTCCGATGACGAGCCGTTCTCTGCTCTGGCATTCAAGATTGCTACCGACCCGTTCGTGGGCAACCTGACCTTCTTCCGTGTTTACTCCGGTGTGGTCAACTCCGGTGACTCCGTGCTGAACTCCGTTAAAGAGAAGCGCGAGCGTTTCGGCCGTATCGTTCAGATGCATGCCAACAAGCGTGAAGAGATCAAAGAAGTTCGCGCAGGCGACATCGCTGCTGCCATCGGCCTGAAGGACGTCACCACCGGTGATACCCTGTGTGACGAAAGCGCACCGATCATCCTGGAGCGTATGGAATTCCCGGAGCCGGTAATCTCCATCGCCGTTGAGCCGAAATCCAAGGCTGACCAGGAGAAGATGGGTCTGGCTCTGGGCCGTCTGGCTCAGGAAGATCCGTCCTTCCGCGTATGGACCGACGAAGAATCTGGCCAAACCATCATCGCCGGTATGGGTGAGCTGCACCTGGACATCATCGTTGACCGTATGCGTCGCGAGTTCAAGGTAGAAGCCAACGTAGGTAAGCCGCAGGTTGCCTACCGTGAAACCATCCGCAACACCGTCAAGGACATCGAAGGCAAGCATGCCAAGCAGTCCGGTGGTCGTGGTCAGTACGGTCACGTCGTTATCGACATGTACCCGCTGGAAGAAGGCAAAGCCTACGAATTCGTCAACGACATCAAGGGTGGCGTGATTCCGGGCGAATTCATCCCGGGTGTTGACAAGGGTATCCGCGAGCAGCTGAAGTCCGGCCCGCTGGCAGGCTATCCGGTAATGGATCTGGGTGTGCGTCTGCACTTCGGTTCCTACCACGATGTCGACTCTTCCGAACTGGCGTTCAAGATCGCTGCTTCTCTGGCGTTCAAGGCTGGCTTCATGAAGGCCAACCCGGTACTGCTCGAACCGATCATGAAGGTCGAAGTCGAGACTCCGGAAGACTACATGGGCGACGTGATCGGTGACCTGAACCGTCGTCGCGGCCTGATCGAAGGCATGGAAGATGGCCCGTCCGGCAAGATCGTACGTGCGCTGGTGCCGCTGGCCGAAATGTTCGGTTACGCCACCTCCCTGCGTTCTGCTACCCAGGGTCGTGCTTCCTACGCCATGGAATTCGCCAAGTATCACGATGCCCCGACCAACGTCGCCCAGGCCGTGATCGAAGAGCGCAAATCCAAGTAATTTAAGATTCCCCGCCTACGACGGTAGGCGGGTTTAACCTAGAAGGACTACGTCGTGTCTAAAGAAAAATTTGAGCGTAATAAACCGCACGTAAACGTCGGCACCATCGGCCACGTTGACCACGGTAAAACCACCCTGACCGCCGCCATCACCAACGTGCTGGCCAAGCACTTCGGTGGTAAAGCTTTCGCCTTCGACCAGATCGACAAGGCACCGGAAGAGCGTGAGCGTGGTATCACCATCAACACCTCCCACGTAGAATACGACACTGCTACCCGCCACTACGCTCACGTAGATTGCCCGGGTCACGCCGACTACGTTAAAAACATGATCACCGGTGCTGCCCAGATGGACGGCGCAATCCTGGTAGTAGCAGCGACTGACGGCCCGATGCCGCAGACTCGTGAGCACATCCTGCTGGGTCGTCAGGTAGG
>NZ_JAGKRH010000241.1:0-1441 GCF_017939245.1 Aeromonas sp. PrichA-15
GTGGGGCCATCATCGCGGTGCACAATCACCCCAGCGGTGACCCGGAACCCAGTCAATCTGACAGGGTCTTTACCCAGGCCCTCAAAGAAGCCTTGGCGCTGGTCGATGTGCGATTGCTTGACCATCTGGTGGTCGGTGCTGAGGGCTTAGTCTCGATGGCCGAAAGAGGTCAGCTATGAACCAGACCCCAGGCAAAACCCACCTCACCGCCCTCGATATCCTCATCGAGTTGCGCTGTTGGCTGGCAGACAACGTCGAGATGCAGACCGAGCCCGCCATCGTGGCTCACCTGCCTAACGGCTCCCCGCTCACCCAGGCCGATAGTATCGAGGCTATTGATGCGCTGCTGCATCAGCTGCGCCATTAGTCCGTTCCAAAAGAGAAATGAGCGATGCGATTACCTAACCCCTATTCCCTTGAGGAAACCCTGAGCAAGCTGCGCCATCGTCTGGCTACTGCCTGCAACGAGGAGGCGCTGGCATTACTGGAAAAAGCCGTCACCAAGGCGCGTGATGACGAGGGTTATGCCAGGCAGCTTGAAGAGGCCTTGCAGCGGGGATCCACCATCGAGATCCGCGAATGCCTCAGCTGCTTTGGCGACTACTTCGAGCGCTCCCGAGACGCACCGCCCTATTACCTGCATCACGATGCCGTCAACGGCATTGATTGTGCGCTCTACGCCATCCTGTTTGATGCGGCTTACCCAGACGCAGAGCAGGCGCACGAATAACGCCAGCATCCCCAAACCCGGATCATCCGCGCCAACACCATGATCCGGATATTCCGATCCCCCCAGCAAGGCCACCTCACTACAGGTGGCCTTGTTCATTTCAAGGAGTCACTCAATGTCTGCCTTCATGATTGACCGCAAGGATTACCTAGCCTTTGCCGTGCAGCTACATCGCTTTTGCAATGCCCCCATGCCACCGCACTACACCCTGGAGCTACTGCGCACCCTCTGGTGGCAGCCGCCAGCAGACACGACCAGCACCTGGACGTGGCGGGTTGACCGGCTGGTACGGTTGATGATGCTCGCCAATCGCCGTGCTGTTTGGCATCGCTATCAGCTTGGGCGTCAGCAGGGCCACAAGGAACCACATCAGCACCGCTCGAACAAGCTGGGGCCGCTTAAACCTGCCCATCGTTACCACCAGGCACCACTCACCGATGCCGAACTGGTAGCCCTCTACAAATTCACCTGCTGCGCCCTGTACCAGTCGAGCGAATGGAGCGGGAGTCCTGAGCAGGCCCCACGGCTGGTGAAGGTAATACAGCAGTTGCAGCAGGCGCTGGCGCAAGACGTGCTGACCCGGCTGTCACTGTGGGAGCAAGCACCCTGGGGAGAGATGTGATGGATCTCTACATCACCCTGACAGTGGCAAGCTCGCCACCGAGTTCAATGGCCCACCTAGCCCAACGTGTCGCCGATGACATGGCACAC
>NZ_JAGKRH010000242.1:0-5629 GCF_017939245.1 Aeromonas sp. PrichA-15
GCTTAAAGGGCTATACGGCCAGCCAGTTGAGCTTTCACATGGCATCGGTGTATCTGCTGCATGAACTCAGTTGCCTGCCGTTTGTGTCACCGGGCATGGTTCCAGGGCGTGTCGCTGAGTTGGACAAACAGGCAGAGCAGTTCAAGCTACCCGTCCGCCGAGAACGAAGTTACCCAAGGTGCATCAAAGCCAAACCACAGAAGTATGCGACGAGAAAACCTAGTAAAAACAATGCCAGTCAGGCTTAACTGACTGGCATTACGCCAGAGGCGCCTTTTTTCATGGTGTCGGGGCTTACAGACCCAGATTGGCTCTGGCGTAGGCCTCAAAATCGGTGCAGCCGCCGATGTGCTGCTCATCCAGGAAGATCTGCGGCACAGTGGTGACCGGCTTGCCCGCCTTGGCGGCGAGATCGTCCTTGGTCAGCCCGGCCACGTTGATATCCACGTAGCGGAACTCGAAGTCATCGCGCTCCTCGGTGAGTTGCTCGGCAATCTGCTTGGCACGCACGCAATAGGGGCAACCGGGACGACCAAAAATCTCTACAAACATCTTTTCTCTCCATTAAACAAGCCGTTGAAGAAGGCCATTGAGATGAGGCTGGGCACAGCATAGCCCTGGCGCCCTGTCAGTCAAAGCTGAAAATAGCGATGCTTCCGTTCGCCATCTCCGATTGCGCCCACTGCTGATGATGGCGCCAGCGTCCCTGTTTCGCCCCAAGGCCGGGGAATCGGGCCGCCTTGCCGGCAAGGCAGCCCGTCTATCACTGCTCGACGATCTGGATGGGTTGTTGCTGGTAGATGCTCTCCAGCACGCCTTTTTCGAAGACGGTCCAGGGCCAGGGCGCCTTGCTGGCGCGGTAGCGCTCGTGGGTCGCCGGATCCTGGGAGAGACCGCGCTGGAACATCACGAAGGCCTTGCGCTGGCCACCGGCGGTGTCGATGAAACCGGCGAGGTTCGAGGTACCTGTGATGGTACCGGTCTTGGCGTGCACCTTGTTCTTCATCATGGGAGCGGTGACGCTGCGTCGCCAGGCCAGGGTGCCGTCCACCTGGGAGCTTGGCAGCAGCTTGATGAAGTCGAGCTCGGCATCGTTCTTCTGGATGAAGTTAAGCACCGACAACATCTGGCGCGCGCTGATGAGATTGTGGGCGGAGAGGCCGGAGCCGTCGGCCAGGGTGGCGTTGCCAAGGTCAATGCCGTGCTTGGTCAGGATGGCGCGTACCGCCATGGTGCCGCTGCGATAGCTACCCGGCTTGTTGTAGTAGTGACGCCCCACGGTTTTGAGGAAGGTATCGGCGTAGAGGTTGTCGGACTTTTTCAACATCTTGGCGAGCATCACCGGCAGGGAGACAGAGTAGTGGGTCGCCAGGGTCTGGGCACCGACAGGGGCCTGATGGGTGACCCGCAGCAGGCCGTCGTGGCTGATCCCGGCGCGGTTCATGGCCCAACGGATGTTGTCCCAGCCCCAGGCCTCCACGTCATGGATGGCAAAGCGCAGCCCTTGTGGCTCCTTGTTCGGGGTGATGCAGCCCTTGAGCTCGTAGAAGTTGCCCTTGGCCATGTCTACTTCCAGAGCGCAGAACTGACGCGCCATGTCGCCATAGCTCATCACCTCCACGTTGTCGGCGCCGATGCCGATGGGCACGCCGGTGGCCACGTTGCCCACCGCAGGCTTGCCAATCTGGGTGGCGGTGATGGTGCCGTAGGCGCAGTTCTTGTCGATGATGACCGAGGAGACGGGAGCGGCGAAGCAGAGGGTCTGATCCCCCCAGGACCAGCCGTTGCCACGCTCATAGCCGTTGTAGGCACCGGTGTTGACATAGACGTTGCCCTGAATGCGGGTGACGCCCAACTGTTTGAACAGGGCAACCAGATCCATGCGCGATAGGGTCGGGTCGCCGACGAAGTTGATCCAGATGTCGCCGTTGATGGTGGTGCCCTGTTTGGCGCCGGGCTGGGCCTGGATGTCGGTGGCGAAGCGGAAGTCGGCACCGAGTTCGAGGCGTGCAGCGAGCGCGGTGAGCACCTTCATGGTGGAGGCGGGGGCTATCATGTCATCGGCGTGACGGGCAAATTCCACCCCGTTGTTGCCCTGTACGATGACGGCGTACTGGCCCCCCTTGGGCGGGGTCAGCGGGGCGGCGTGGACCGCCAGAGAAAAGAGAGCACAAAAACCAATCAACAGCCGCTGCATAGGATCCTCTAACTGAACGAAAGGGCGGCATCAGAAACCGCCCCGATAATCAAACCGGGTGACTGCCGGGTATCGCCTGCCATGGGGTCAGGCCGGGGCGTTGGCAGTCCGGTAACGCCCCTCGTAATCGAATATTTTTTCCTTCACCTGCCAGAAGCGTCCCGACTTGCGGGCGATGACGAAATCCGGGTGACGGAACTGGTTTGCCGCGAGCATCACGCTCGCCAGGGTCGTGAATTCGGGCTCCAGGCCCGGGGCGGGCCAATGATGACGCACAAAGCGTTGTTGAAACAAGCGCTGTGCACCCCGGGAGTGAAAGGGGAAGTACTCTGTCAGGGTCAGGCCATCCTCGTCGTGGTAGGTCACCCCCAGCCGCTCCCCCTGCTTGCCGCGCCCGGCACTCAGGGTCAAACCGGCGCAGCGGATCACCATGCAGTCCTTGAGATTGAGGGCTTCCTTGAGCTTGTCGTCAGGGTCCACCAGCAGCTGGTCACAGCTTTGGCAGCGACGGGCGGCGATGTCGTTTTCAGCGCCGCAACCGGGGCAGATCTTGGCGCGAAAGCGGTAGTCGCACTCCTCGCGGTTGCCCTCGTCATCTTCAAACAGTCCCTGACAGCGGCGGCCGTAGTGTTCGACCACCTTGCCATCCTCGTCGGTCTTGCCCCAGAAGGTGTTGGCAAAGCCGCAGGCGGGGCAGGGCACCTGAACCGGCTCGGTGCCGGCGTGGGGCCTGGGCTCCCCCACTTCGGGGGCAAACAGGTTGAAGTTGTTGCCTGCGTAGTCGAGCACCAGGCAATCGCTCTTGCCGGGTGAGAGGCGCAGGCCCCGTCCCACAATCTGCTGATAGAGCGACACCGATTCGGTGGGACGCAGCATCACGATAAGGTCGACGTGGGGGGCATCAAAACCGGTGGTGAGCACCGCTACGTTGACCAGAAACTTGAGCTCGCGCGCCTTGAAGGCACTGATTAGAGCGTCGCGCTCCGGTCCCGGCGTCTCGCCGGTGACGAGGGCGGCCTGCTGGCCTCTGGCACCGAGCAGGCCATGAATTTCCCGGGCATGCTCGACGGTGGCGGCGAAGATCATCACCCCCTGCCGGTCGGCCGCATACTCCAGCACCTGGCTCAGGATATGGGGGGTGACCCGCTCCTGGCGCTTGATCTCGCCGTTGAGCTGCGCCTCGCTGAACAGGCCGTTCTCCCGCGGCACCAGCTTGCTGAAGTCGTAGTGGACGATGGGGGCGTCCACCAGGCGCGGCGGGGTCAGATAGCCGTTTTTCACCATGAAGCGCAGGGGCAGTTCGAACACGCAGTCACCGAACAGCCGCTCGCCGTGGCTCTTGACCATGCCGTGGTAGTGGCGCCGGTAGATCCAGCCCAGCCCCAGCCGATAGGGGGTGGCGGTGAGCCCGAGGATCTTGAGGGCAGGGTTGGCGGCCTTGAGATGCTCGATCACCTGGTGGTATTGGCTGTCGTCATCGAGCGAGACCCGGTGGCACTCGTCGATGATGAGCAGCGAAAACGCCCCGTCGAAGGCATCCAGATTGCGCGCCACCGACTGCACCGAGCCAAACACCACCTGGGCGCTCGCCTCCTTGCGATCCAGCCCGGCGGCGAAGATGTCGGCCTTGAGCCCCCACGCCTCGTACTTGGCGTGGTTCTGCTCCACCAGCTCCTTGACGTGGGCCAGCACCAGCACCCGGCCGCGCGCCTTGCGGGCCAGTTCGGCGATCACCAGACTCTTGCCGGCCCCGGTGGGCAGTACCACCACGGCGGGATCCGGGTGTTTGCGAAAGTGGCTGATGACGGCGTTGACGGCGTCGGTTTGATAGGGTCTGAGAACGAACATGGGGAACGGCTGTGGCGCAAGGTGGCGCCATTATAAGGATCTTGCGGGGAAAATGCAGTGAGGGGGCTCGCGCTGACTGGAAGCGGGCCGGCAGGATGCCGGCCCGTGCAGGTCAGGGACCTCAGTGGAAGGGGAACAGGTAGTTGAGCCAGCTACCCATGCGCATCAGGATCTTGCGCATGATGGCCACGTGGTGGAAGTGCTCGGTATAGATGGCGGCCTGACCGCTGGAACCCGCGATCACCTGGTAGTTTGCCCACTCGGGATCGGTGATCTCGAGCACGATGGGCAGGCGACCCGGTACCTGGGCCGAGGTCTGATCGATAAGACCCGCCTGTGCCTGGATATTGCCCGGTGCCATGGCCGGGATAACGGACTGCACCTTGGCCTTGAAGATGCGACCCGGGATGCCGTCGAGCACGACTTCGGCCTCGTCACCCGCCTTGAGCCGCTGCATGCTGTTCTGCCAGAACCAGCCGACATAGGCATTGGCATCTTCATGAATGAAGGTCATCACGGGGCGGAACATGAAGGGGGCGGCAATCATGCCCGGGCGCAATGCCAGTTGTACGACATGACCGTCACTCGGGGCCTAGACCACGGTCTGCTCCAGATCGTACTTGGCGATGTTGAGCTGGGCACCCAGGTCATTGAGGGTCGCTTTCTGCTGATCAATTTGGGCGACGATGTCATCCACGTTGGCCTGGGTGACGTCGAGGTCGCGCTGTTTACCGATGCCCCGTCGCATCAGCTCCTGGGCGCGATCCCTGTCCAGGCTGGCGGATCGCAGGCGGGCGTCCAGAGCCTTCAGAAAATCGGTGTTGGAGGCGAGGCGCGCCGTCAGGCTGGCGACCTTCTCCTGGAAGGGCTCAGCGTCGATGCGAAACAGCACATCCCCTTTCTTGACCGGCTGGTTGGGCTTGACCGGGACGTCGGTGACACGCCCCTTGACCAGGGGCACGACCGGGGTGGAGACATAATAGTTGCGAGCCAGCTCGGAATAGGGGGGGTTGTAGTTCATCAGCATGATGAGTGTGCCGATGATGATGACGCCACCCAGTACGGCGGTCGGCACGGTCCACTTGTTGAGCGGGATCTTGAAGATCTTGAAAATACCTATGCAGAGGGCTGTATAGGTGAGAATAAGTAGCAGGTCCATGGGGCGTTACCTATTTGTCGGTCTGTTCGAGCGTGGTCATGCGAGCCTGCAGTGCTGCCAGCTCCTCTTTGAGTGCGCTGATCTCTGTCTCGTCATGTTGTAGGCGTTGCGAGAAGCCCCAGCCGCGATCGGGGCGATAAATCGTGGCCCAGATCCAGAGGAAGGGCCAGAGCACGTGCAGGGTGAACAGGCTGACCCAGCCTGCCACGTGAATGGCGTCCTGGTGGGGGTGATTACGGTGCTTGGCAATTTCATATGGAATATCGTGAATGACGATAATGCCATCTTAAATGCGAAAGGGGACTCCCTCCGACGTAGGTGGGAGGGGAATTTCGCCGGGGCGTCAGCCCCGCTGGTTTTGAATGTATTGCTTGATCACCTCCAACGGTGCTCCGCCGCAAGAGCCCGCAAAGTAAGAGCGTGAC
>NZ_JAGKRH010000242.1:5746-6043 GCF_017939245.1 Aeromonas sp. PrichA-15
TCGAAGGAAGCGTGATGCAGATCCCCCAATATCGGCTTTCGATACTTGGTGATAAACACCAAATGTACGTGCAAAGCGTAGGCCGCATGGCGTGATTTATTAATTTTAGTGAATTGCATTCTGTCACTCAATCGGGCTTAATAGATATGGCGATAATGCTACACACTGAGCGCTAAATGCAAATTCTGAAAGCCTACAAATTCCGACTCGAACCGACCGAACAACAAGCGCAACGCCTGCGCCAGTTGGGCGGTTGTGCTCGTTATGTCTGGAATCACGGGCTGGCAGAAACCAAAC
>NZ_JAGKRH010000243.1:0-1288 GCF_017939245.1 Aeromonas sp. PrichA-15
TGACGGTATAACCTGGCCAGAAGGAGGCAATATCAATATGATGCACGGCGACAGCAGGGTGATGGTGGTGGTGTGTTTGGCGACAACCAGTTTACCAGCACCCTGTCTGTCAACTTCCACTTTCCCAGGATCCCGCGAAGAACCAAAAAACGCCCCGAGCGGGGCGTTGTCATCGGGGGAATGCTCAGGCCTTGGGGCTGGCCGGCAGGAAGCGAAACGCCTTGGCCGGGACGAATTTCTCCGCCGTCTCCCCCGCATAGAGCTGCTGCTCGGTCAGGGGCAACTTGCGCACCGGGGCCCCCGCGGCGAGATCCAGTTTGTCCATGCTCACCCAGAAGGTGTTGGGCAGATGGGTCAGCTCGAAGAAATAGCGGCGATGCTGCTGATCCGCCACGCTTCGCCACAGGGTGGTGGAGATGTTGGGCTGATCCGGGGTGCTGATCCCCATGGGTACCGAGACATTGCGCATCACGCTCATCACCCCGGCCACCGCCTCGTTGGCCTGGTCGGTCTTTGGCAGGGTCTTGATATAGAAGGAGGCGCGGGCAAAACGATCCGCCGAGCGGTTGGTGCCGGGCAGCATGGTGAGACCGCCAATCTCCTCCCAGTAGTCGTTGAGAGCCAGTTGCTTGTCAAAGGTCGGCGAGTTGGTCATCACCTGATAACTGCGGTCGTGGTAGATCTGCAGCTTGCCCCCCACGTACTGGAAGATGGCGGAATCGCCGCTCGCATCGGAGAGGGAGAGGTGCAGCTGGCCCGGCTTGCCATCCGGGGTCAGGG
This sequence comes from Aeromonas sp. PrichA-15, assembly GCF_017939245.1. Classification (NCBI taxonomy): domain Bacteria; kingdom Pseudomonadati; phylum Pseudomonadota; class Gammaproteobacteria; order Aeromonadales; family Aeromonadaceae; genus Aeromonas; species Aeromonas sp. PrichA-15. The sequence goes on from NZ_JAGKRH010000243.1 coordinate 781, forward strand.
TGGTAACCACATAGAACTCGTCCTTCGACAGGGCGGCGACCGCATCGGCCACGGTGGCGAAGTTGTCCAGCGCGTACTGGGCCCAGAGCGAGATGGAGAGAGTCTTGCGCGGATCCTTGTCGCTCGGGGTCACATACTCGGACTCGGTCAGATAGAGGAGGTTGGCCACCAGCCCCTTCTCGTTCATGCCGTCGGCGGTGCCCGCATCGAAGCCTGCAGCCACCACGGAGCCGTAGCGCGACGTCCACGTCTTGACATCCTCCCCCACCATAGCGCTTCGCGTCACAGGAGGGGGATTCCCATTACTGGGTGATAGCTGCTCGCGCAGTACCGGGTTCCTGCTTCATCGGGCGGCCTGATTACACCACGCCTCCACAGGCTAAAACGGCGTGTCCCGCCGCTAAAATATTGCGAGCGCCGTTCACATCGGCGTTCGCCTCATAACCACACGCAGCGCATTTAAACTGGCTTTGCGTCTGGCGGTTATCCTTCGCAGTATGCCCACAAC
>NZ_JAGKRH010000244.1:0-18966 GCF_017939245.1 Aeromonas sp. PrichA-15
ACCGCGTTGCACCAAAGCTTGGTTGTACTGCTGCCAGTTGCTGATCTTGTGCTTGGACTTGCCCATCTGATGCTCTCGGAGACTGCGCTACAGGATCAGATCACCGAGATGACAGATAGTTCCCCGATTTGAGCAACAAGGCCCTGTTTTGGCTCAAGAGACCCACCATCCGCCATGTTCCGTTCCATCAAGTATCAAGTCATGTTCTTTGCGGGTTGCATCCTGCTGACCACCGTCCTCAGCGTGGTGGGTTACAGCTATGTTTCCCTGGCCAGCATGCAGGAGAAGATCCAGCAGGAGAGCCACGACGCGGCCCGCCAGCAGGCCAGGCAGTGGCTGCTGACCCTGGCGGATGGTCAGGCGAGCGAGGTGGCACGCTCCTTCGAACTGGCGCTGGATGCGGCCGAAACCCTGGCGGCACTGCTGGCGGGCAATGTCCATCAGTCCGAGCCTCTCGATCGGGACGAGGTCACGGCCCTGCTCAAGGACATAGGGGATCGCAACCCGGATTTCCTCAGCATCTACAGTGGCTGGGAGGCGGATCGTTTCGACGGTCAGGATGCGCTCCATACCGGTGATGGCCGGCATAGCCAGGCATCGGGCAACTTCGCCCCCTACTGGAGCCGCGGCCCGGCCGGTTTTGACCTCAAACCCCTGGGGGATTTCTACAGCAAGACGCCGAGCGCGACCGGAATCCGGGCCTCCGAGTGGTATCTCTGTCCGCAGGAGAGCAAGGCAAGCTGCGCCGTCGACCCCTCCGTCTACCAGGTCAACGGTCAGCCCACCCTGCTCACCTCCTTCGTGGTGCCTGTGCTGAACGGGGATCAATACCTCGGCATGGTGGGCATCGACTACTCCCTCAACTACCTGCAACGGCTGGCCGCTGACATCAGCCGACGGGTATTCGACGGGCAGGGCAGGGTGCGCATCATCAGCCCCATGGGCATCATCGCCGCCGACTCCCGCGATGGCGACGGGGTAGGGCAGCGCTTGCAGGATCCATCCTTGCTGGCCCAGTTGCAACGCGGCGAGAGGGGCAGCGACGAGCACGCCGATGGCTTGAGGGTATTCGCACCCATCAGCCTCAACAAGGTCACACAGGCCTGGGGGATCGCCATCGAGGTGCCGGGCAGCGCCCTCTATGCCGAGTACGAGCGGATGGCGCAGGCCCGTGCCGAGGCCTTTGGCAAGGGGGTCTGGACCCAGCTGATGGTGGGCATCCTGGTGGCGGGTATCGGTCTGGTCGGGCTCGCTTTCGCGGCAGGGTCCATCTCCCGGCCGGTGCAGGAGACGGCTCGCATGGTGGCGCGTCTCTCCAGCGCCGGAGGGGATCTGACCCAGCGGCTGACCCAGCACCGGCGCGATGAGACCGGGGTGCTGGCGGAGGGGATCAACCAGTTCGTCGCGACCGTGCAGGGCATAGTGACCGACACCGCCACCAGCGTGCACGAGTTGCAGCAGGCGGCGGTGAACTCGGCCAGGCAGGCCCAGCAGGGGCTGGCGAACAGCCATCACCAGCTGGAGCAGGTCGAGCTGGTGGCCACGGCCATCCATGAAATGTCATCGACCGCAGACTCCGTCTCCAGCAGCGCCCAGATCACGGCCCAGGCGGTGGATGAGACCCGTCATGCGGTGCACAAGGGTCAGCAGGTGGTGAGCGCCTCTGCCAACGGCATCCGCCAGTTGAGTGCCCAGGTCAGCGAGGTGTCGGACAGGATCACCGCCTTGCAGCAGCAGGGGGTGCAGATTGGCAGCATCCTGGATGTGATCCGGACCATCTCTGAGCAGACCAACCTGCTGGCGCTGAATGCAGCCATCGAGGCGGCACGGGCCGGTGAACATGGTCGCGGTTTCGCCGTGGTGGCCGACGAGGTGCGTACCCTGGCCTCCAAGACCCGGGCCTCGACCCAGGAGATCCAGCAGATGATAGACAGGCTGCGGGATACCACGCGTGCCGCAGTCGACACCATGACAGAGGGGCGCCAGTTGAGCAGCCTGGCGCTGCGTGATGCCGAGCAGGCGGTAAGCGAGCTGGCGACCATAGTGCAGGCCGCCGACCGTATCCAGGACATGGCGACCCAGATTGCGAGCGCCGCCGAGCAGCAATCCAAGGTGAGCGAGGAGATTAACCAGAACGTCAGCAACATCCACGAGCTGGCGAGCGCCTCCACCCGGGTGGCCCGGGAGCAGGATGCCCAGAGCCGGCAGATGCACGGGTTGACCGAGACGGTCATGAGCAAGCTGGGGCGCTTCCACTACTGATGGCGTTCTGATACGCACAACAAGGCCCCGCCAATCGGCGCAATGCTGTTCAGATAAGCACTTTTTTGACTGATTATTCATAAATTGGATTTGAGTTGAGGGGGCAAGGCTGTGTCCAGTCGATCTTCCTCCAGCCTTTATCCAGCGGGGCTTGCAATAGAAAGAGGGAGGCATCATGCCTCCCTCGATTTTTTGTCCTGATACTACGTAGACTGGAACTCAAATTCTCTTAAGTGAACAGCATTGCCGCCAATCGGCGGGGCCTTGTTGTTTCTGGCTGGACCTGGGCGCCGTCAGCTCAGGCCGACAATCTCCCCGTCATCGTCGATGTCGATATGGCGATAGGCCGGCAGACTGCCCAGGCCCGGCATGGTCATGATGGGGCCTGCCAGGGCATAGACGAAGCCTGCCCCCGCGCAGAGTTTCACCTCCTCGATGGGGACCTCGAAGTCCGTCGGCACGCCCTTCCTGGCCGGGTCATGGCTCAGGGAGAGCGGCGTCTTGGCCATACAGACGGGCAGGTGATCCTGACCCTCTGCCGAGAGTCTGGCCAGTTGCTGGCGCGCCTTGTCCGAGAGGGTGACGCCCCGGCCGCCATAGCCGCACTCCACCAGGGTGGCGAGCTTGGCGGCAAGGCTCATCTCATCGGGGTAGAGCAGCCTGACCTCACTGGGCTGCTTGCAGGCCGCCACCACGGCGTGAGCCAGATCCGCCGCACCCGCGCCACCGTCAGTGAAGGCCCGGGAGAGGGCGACGCCACAGGCACCGGCCTGGCGCGCCGCCGCCTCCAGCAGGGCCAGCTCGGCGTCGCTGTCGGTGGGGAAGCGGTTGATGGCGACCACCACGGGCACCCCGTAACGGCGGGCGTTGTGAATATGCCAGGCGAGGTTGGCGCACCCCGCTGTCAGGGTGGGGAGATCTTCCCCTTGCAGGCTGGCCGGCAGCGGCTGGCCCGGCCGGATGTCAAGCAGGCCGCTGTTGGCCTTGAGGCCGCGCACCGTGGCCACCAGCACCACGCAGGCGGGGGCGAGGCCGGATTGGCGATACTTGATGTTGAAGAACTTCTCCAGCCCCATGTCGGAGCCAAAACCCGCCTCGGTCACCACGTAGTCGGCAAGACCCAGCGCCATGCGATCGGCGATGACGGAAGAGTTGCCGTGGGCGATGTTGGCAAAGGGGCCGGCGTGGACCAGCACAGGGGTCTGCTCCGTGGTCTGCATCAGGGTGGGCTTGAGGGCGTCTTTGAGCAGCACCGTCATGGCCCCCGCCACTTCCAGCTGCTCGGCGGTGATGGGCTTGCCGCGCAGGTCGAGGGCGAGCTGGATGCGGCCAATACGCGCGCGCAAGTCCTTGAGATCCCTGGCCAGCGCCAGAATGGCCATCAGCTCGGAGGCGGCGGTGATGACGAAGCGATCGGGGCGCTCGACCCCATCGGCAGCGCCGCCCTGGCCGAGGGTGAGGTGGCGAAGCGCCCGGTCGTTCATGTCCAGGGTGCGGGGCCAGAGGATGTTGGCCGGGTCGATATCGAGCCGCGCCAGGCCGGTTCTGGCGCTGAACAGGTCACCGAGTTTACGTTCATGGAACAGGCGGGCATCGAGGGCGGCAGAGGCAAGGTTGTGGGCGGCGGTGAGGGCGTGAAAATCCCCGGTGAGGTGCAGGTTCATCTCTTCCATCGGCACCACCTGGGCCATGCCGCCCCCGGCGGCGCCCCCCTTGACCCCGAAGACGGGGCCGAGGCTCGGCTGGCGAATGGTGGCTATGCTGGGCTGGCCGATGTGGTTGAGCCCCATGGAGAGGCCGATCGTGGTGACCGTCTTGCCCTCCCCAAGGGGGGTGGGCGTGATGGCGCTCACCAGCACCAGCTTGCCGGGCTCGCGGGCGGGGGCGTGATGGAGCAGCGCGAGGTCGAGTTTGCCCTTGTAATGGCCGTGGGGGTGGAGATGGGCGGCCGCTATGCCGAGCTGTGCTGCCACCTCGGCGATGGGCAGGCGGGGGGACTGGCGGGAGATCTCGATATCGCTTAGCATCAGCACCTCGTTGGCATGTCAGGTCAAATATGCGGCGAAGTCTAGAGGAATCAACAGGGTAATCCAATGAGCAATACTATTTTATCCGGCAGTCGTGAGCCCCATCAAAGCCCCATCCTGCTGGATCTCAATGCCCTCTATCACCCGCCCAAACGGCCCCTCACCGCCCTTGGCATCGTCAGCGCCTTCATCCCGCTCTTTGGTTACGGCTGGCAGGCGATGACCCAGGATCCCGAGACCCACTTTCGCCACGAGCTCGGCAAGCGCATCAACAAGCACAAGAGCGACGAGGCAAACCTCGCCCTGATGATGCAGTTGGCGGCCATGCTGGATTGCCACTGCCTGCACGTCACCCTGCCCTATGCGCTGGGGGAGGCCGAGCTCGCCGCCTTGCGCCAGCGCCTGCCACGCTGGCAGATGAGCCAGCAGGATCACCTGCTGGTGGCCGAGCTGATGCCCACCCCCTGAGCCCGGGCTCAGGTCTCCCTGTCCCAGTAGTGGGGCGCCAGATAGCGCTCCTGCACGAATTCGATGAAGCAGCGCACCTTGGCCGACACGAAACGGCGGTGCGGATAGAGGGCATAGAGCCCCACCTGCCCCTTCTCCCACTCCAGCAACAAGGGGACCAGCGCCCCCGAGCGCAGCGCATCCCCCACGATGAAGGTGGGCTGCAAGATGATGCCTTGGTGGTCGCAGGCGGCCCGGGTCAGGGCCACCCCGTTGTTGGCGCGAAGGGGCCCCTGGGGGCGGATGCTGTGCTCCTCCCCATCCCGTTTGAAGACCCAGTCCGGCTGGGTCAGGGTGTAGATGAGGCAGTCGTGCTGCTTGAGATCCTCCGGGGTCTTCGGCCTGCCCCGGCGGGCCAGGTAGTCGGGGCTGGCGCACACCACCATCTTCATCATGGCGAGCGGCTTGGCCACCAGGGAGGAGTCCGGCAGGTTGCCGATGCGCAGCGCCAGATCGAACCCCTCCTCCACCAGGGCCACCCGCCGGTCGCTGTACTCAATCTCGAGCTTCAAGTCCGGGTAGCGCTCGCGAAACAGGGGCAGGGCGGGGGAGAGGTGCAGGTAGCCGAAATCCATGGGCACCGAGAGCTTGAGGGTGCCCTGGGGCTGCTGGTTGTTGTGGGTGAGCTGGCTGTGGGTCTCTTCCAGCTCCGCCAGCAGGGCCAGGGAGCGCTGGTAGTAGAACTGGCCCGCCTCGGTGGGATTGACCTGGCGGGTGGTGCGCGACAGCAGTCGGGTGGAGAGGGACTCCTCGAGCTGCTGCATCAGCTTGGAGGTCATGGCGACCGAGATCCCGAGCTGATGGGCGGCCTTGGTGAAGCTCTGGCACTCCACCACCTTGATGAAGGTGCGCATGGCGGCTATCTGATCCATATTCCACTCTCGGTTGATAATTATTTTAATAAATCGATAATTATCTATTCTCGATAGGAGGTTAGCATTTTGTTCACCGTTGTGAACCCCCAATGAAGGAACGTTCGGAATGAAAATGACCAAGGCCCTGCTGGCCTCCTGCCTGTTTATGGCGGCTCCCCTGATGGCTGCCGATTACGATGTCGATGCAGCGCACACCACAGTCCAGTTCAAGGTGGGCCACCTCGGCTTCTCCGAACTGGTCGGCCGGTTCAACACCTTCAGTGGCACCTTCAGCATGGACGACGCCAACCCGGCGGCGGCCAAGGCGAGCTTCGAAATCGATGCCGCCAGCGTGGACTCCAACCACGAGGCCCGCGACAAGCACCTGCGCAGCCCCGACTTCCTGGACGTGAAGCAGTACCCCAAGATGACCTTCGTCAGCACCGGCTATGAAGGCACCAAAGACAAAGGCGTACTCAAGGGCACCCTGACCCTGCACGGCGTGTCCAAGGACGTGGCCTTCGACCTGGTCCACATCGGCGAAGGCAAGGATCCCTGGGGCGGCTACCGCAGCGGCTTCAACGCCACCACCACCATCAAGCGCAGCGAGTTCGGCGTGAACTACATGGTGCCGAACATCCCTGACGAGATGACCATCAACCTGTTCGTTGAAGGCGTGCGCAAGTAATGGGCGCAGCACTCCTGCTTCAAACCCTGGCGGCTCCTTTAGGAGCCGCTTTGCTGTCGTGGCGCTGGCCGCGGCTGGGCTATCTGTGGGGCGCCCTGGGGATCTGGCTGGTAGGCTGCCTGCTGGGCGGTGCCTATGGCCTGCCGGTGAAGGCGTGGCAGTGGCTGCCGCTGACCCTGCTGGTACCCGCCCTGACCCAGGGTACCAGCAAGGGGGTCGCCCTCGCGCTGTTCGGGGTGCTGGGCGCCCTGGTGTGGTGGCAGGGGCTGGCCTCCGTGCTGGCGAGCGAGCCCGGGATCTGGCTGGCCCTGCTGCCCGCCATCCTCTGGTCTGGCTGGACGAGCTGGCGTGGTGACAGCGAGGAGGGGCTCGGCTTCGCCCTGGCTTTCATCTGGCTGGCGCTGGTCATCGGCATCGATGGCAGCCTGCTCATCGCCCAGCTGACGGGGGCCCTGGCCGCGTTTGCCGGATTCCGTGCCCTGCTCGGCGCCTTTGCAGGGGTCAAGGTGACCCCGGCTGCCCTGGGGCTTTCACTCGCCTTCGTGCAGATGCTCGCCTGGCAGTACGTGGAAGTGCCCCTGCTGGTGCTGCTGCCGGTCTGGCTATTGCCGCTGCTGGAACGTGCCCTGCACGGGCGCCCGGGACTCTCTCGCTGGGGGGTCTTGATCCTGGTGGCGGCCGTCGGTGCCGGAGTGGGTCTGTGGTGGGTATGGCCAGAGGCATCACTTTACTGATTTTTGCATGAAAAACAGGCTATTACCTTAGAAATTGATGGGCTTGTCAAAGTCTGGACAGATAAAGATTGAGACCCATGGTGCTTTCGGATAAAAAGGATTTTCCATTATCTGAATACACACAGAACCCGGCTATGCCGGGTTCTGTTTGCCTGCTTTCCCGCGGCACGCTAAGGAGGCCACAGTTGCGCAGTCAGGGATCTGAGCATCTGTTTTTTCGCCATTTCACCGAACAGGGATGTCTTGGGGATCTCTGCATCCTGCTGGTGACCCACCTGCTTCCCGACAGACCCGACTTCATCCAGGTGCTCGATGGGGTGGGCCGGGTCGGTGCCATCCTGCCCAAACCCAAGTCCGTGCACGGGCCGACGCTGGCCTGGGCTCAGCAGCACTACCCCGTGCTGCCCCTCAATCGCCACTGGACCTCGGATCCCGGTGAGGTGATCGCCCAGATTGCCCCCCTGGTGATGTCCCACGAGCGGCTCATCATCCTCGACATCGGCGGCTACTTCGCCAAGAGCCAGGCGGTACTGGCCGAGCACTTTGGCGCACGCTTCATCGGGGTGGTGGAGATGACCGAGAACGGCCATCAGCGCTACGAACAGGAGTCCCTGGCGGCCCCCGTCATCTCGGTGGCCCGCAGCCCCCTTAAGCAGGCGGAAGATATCCAGATCGGCCTGAGCGTGGTCTACTCCGCGGAGTCCCTCGCACGTACCCTGAGGCGTACCTTCAATGTCTGCCAGGCCGCCCTGTTCGGCTATGGCAAGGTGGGGCGCAGCATCGCCCGGGAACTGCGCTGTCGCAACCTGCATCTGGAGCTGGTGGAGACGGATGCCCTGCGCCAGGTGGAGGCGCTCTCCCACGGCTTCAAGCTGGTGAACAAGGCCGAAGCCCTGGGCCGCGCCGAGCTGGTGATCTGCTCCACCGGCAACGGCTCCCTCGATATATCCGATCTGCAGGCCCTGCGCCCCGGCGCCATGCTGGCCTCGGTCACCTCCGCCGACGACGAATTCGCCTTCAGCCTCGCCCAGCTGCCCTGGCCGAGCGAGGAGGTGTGTCCCCATGTGCTGGCCCTGACCCGGCCGGACGGCAGCACCATCTTTTTGCTCAACCGGGGGGAGGCGGTCAACTTCGTCCACGGCGCCGTCATCGGCGAATATGTCTACCTGGTGCTGGCGGAGATCATCGAAGGGGTGCACCAACTGGCCCATCAGGCATCCACCCCGGGCCTTCACGAACTGCCCCAGGCCACCATGCAGCGCATCGCTCGCCACTGGTTGACCGATTTTCACGGAGTCACCCCATGACAGACACCCATTTGCCCCTCGCGAAACCGCGCATCGAAATCCGTTACTGTACCCTCTGCCGCTGGATGCTGCGGGCCGCCTGGCTCGCCCAGGAGCTGCTCTCCACCTTCGACGGCGAACTGGGAGAGGTGGCCCTGGTGCCTGCCAGCAAGGGGGAGTTTCGCATCCTGGTGGACGGGGTGCTGGTGTGGGACAGGGTGGCCGACGAGGGCTTCCCCGAGGCCAAGGAGATCAAGCAGCGGGTGCGGGATGTCATCGCCCCGGAGCGGGATCTCGGCCATGCGGATCGCAAACCCGCAGCCGAGTAGGCGGCATCACCCATGATGTGAAAGAGGGAGGCGCAGGCCTCCCTCTTTCGTTGCAGCCCCCGGTCAACGGTCGCCAGAGGTGGCCAGCGCTTCCCCGGCGGGGAGGCCGATATAGCGGGCCCGCTTGTGGGGCTTGATGCGGCTCACGTCCACCCACACCAGGCCGTCGATGCAGTGGTTGAAGTCCGGGTCGATGCCAAAGTCCATGAACTGCACGCCCCCCGGCTCGCACAGCTCGGCGTACTGCTTGTAGAGGGTGGGAATGGCGCAGCCCAGGTTGTCTAGCCCGGCCTTGAGCACCTTGAGGTCGTCCCCGTAATCGCGCCCCTCGAACAGCGTCGGCGTGGCGGGATAGGGGCGGCGGGAAGGGGCGAGGGCAAGGGCGGGGGCGAAGTGCTGGCGATAGAAGCTCACCAGCAGATCCTTGGCCGCCGGCGGCAAGCTGCCGGAGAGGGTGACGGGCCCGAACAGGTAGCGGTATTGGGGATAGCGGGCCAGATAGGCCCCGATGCCGAACCAGAGGTAATCGAGCCCCCGCTTGCCCCAGTAGGCGGGCTGGATGAAGCTGCGGCCAAGCTCGATGGCCTGTTCCAGCCGGGGCAGCAGCTTCTCTTCGAAGCCGAACAGGGTGTGGCTGTAGAGGCCATCCAGCCCCTTGCTGGCCAGCCGTTCGGCCACCGGGGCGAAACGGTAGGCACCGATGATGTCGAGGCGGGCGGGATCCCAGAGGATGAGATGGTGATAGTCATCGTCGAAGGCATCGAGATCCCGCCGCTTGCCCGAGCCTTCCCCCACCGCCCGAAAGGCGATCTCCCGCAGGCGCCCCAGCTCGCGCAGGATCACCGAGTGGCTCTGCTCGTGGCGACGATAGAGCAGGATGCGCTGGCCGTCCGGGGTCTGGCCGAGCAGCTCGCACCCGTCGATGGCCTGTTTCAGCAGGCGGCGATCCTCCGGCAGGGCGATGGGGGCCTCGGTCTGCAACCGTCCCGCCTTGCCCCGAGCGATTTGGTAGAGGTGGCCGCGCACCAGCCGGGCCGCCGTCTTGGCCGGCAGCTCCTGAAAACTGGCGAGGGGAATGCGCGCCCCTATGGTCACCGGCAGCGTCTGCCCCTGCTGGCGAAACAGCTGGCGTACCAGCAGCAGGGCGGAAGCGGGCTTGTTGAGCCAGGAGGCGAGATAGAACCAGAGGCTGTTGCGCCCTCCCAGGTGAATGGGCACCAGGGGCGTTCGGCTGCGCTGGGCCAGCTTGATGAAGCCGGCCTGCCAGGGGCCATCCTTCACCCCCTTGGGGCCGAGGCGGGAGACCTCGCCTGCGGGGAAGATAACCAGGGCCCCGTCGGCGGCGAGGTGTTCATTCATAGCGAGGATGGCCTGCCTGTCGGTCTTGCCCCCCAGGTTGTCCACCGGCAGCAGCAAAGGGCGCAGCGGTGCGAGCTGGGCCAGCACCTGGTTGGCCACTATTTTGACGTCGGGGCGGATGCGCCCGATGAGGCGCAGCAGGGCCAGCCCGTCCAGGGAGCCGATGGGGTGATTGGCGACAAGAATGACCCGGCCGCTGGCGGGAATGTGCTCGAGCTCGGCCTCGCTCACCCGGTAGTCGAAGTGGAGCTCGGTGAGGGCCTGCTCGACGAAGTCCAGACCGCGCAGGTGGGGATGGCGCGTGGCAAAGCGGGTGAAGGCCTCTTCGTGCAGCAACCAGCGCAGTCCCTGCCTCATCAGGGGACGGAGGAGGGGCTGGCTGGCGAGGCGGGGCAGGTGCTGCCCCAGCAGGGTATCGACGTCGAACATGGGCAAGGCTCCGCTGAACTTTGCCCCAGCTTGACGCCCCAGCGTGCCTTTCGTGTGTCGGTTGGGTGACGGTTTGATGACGGGGCGAGCCCCGTCCTTGCCCCCTTACTCTGCCCGCCAGGCAGAGGTGAGGCGCACCAGCGCCACCAGGGTGGCGACCGCTTTTTCCATGGATTGCAGGGGGATGAACTCGTGCTTGCCGTGGAAGTTGTGGCCGCCGGTGAACAGGTTCGGGCAGGGCAGCCCCATGAAGGAGAGCCGGGCTCCGTCGGTGCCGCCGCGAATGGGTTTGATCTTGGGCACCACGTCGGCGGCCTCCATGGCGGCTTTGGCCAGCTCGACGATGTGGGGATGGGGCGCTATCTGGCTGCGCATGTTGCGGTAGTTGTCCGCTATCTCCAGGGTGATGCGCGCCCTGGGGGCGTCCAGCTGCAGGGAGGCGACCCGCTCCTTGAGCTGGGCCTTGCGGGCGGCGAAGCAGTCATCGTCGAAGTCGCGGATGAGGTAGTGCAGGGTGGTCTCCTCCACCGTGCCCTCCATCCGGGCCAGGTGGAAGAAGCCCTCATACCCCTGGGTGCACTCCGGGGTCTGCTCGGCGGGCATGGCGGCATGGAAGCGGGCGGCCAGGGTCTGGCTGTTGATCATGCTGCCCTTGGCGGTGCCGGGGTGGACGTTGTTGCCTGTGATGCGCACCGTGGCGCTGGCGGCGTTGAAGTTCTCGCATTCGAGCTCGCCGAGTTCGCCACCATCCACCGTGTAGGCCCACTTGGCCGGGAAGCGGTCCAGCGGGAAGCGGTCGGCACCGCGCCCTATCTCCTCGTCCGGGGTAAAGCCGACCCAGACATCGCCACGGGGGATCTCGGGGTGAGCCTGCAGGTATTCCACGGCGGTGAGGATCTCGGCGATGCCCGCCTTGTCGTCGGCCCCCAGCAGGGTGGTGCCGTCGGTGGTGATGAGATCCTGCCCCAGGTAGTTTTTCAGGAAGCGGTACTGGCGGATGGCCAGCACCTCATCCCCCTTGCCAAGGCAGATATCGCCCCCCTGATAGTGCTCGACTATCTGGGGAACGACGCACTCGGCCTCGTAATCGGCGGTGTCCATGTGGGCGATGAGCCCGATGGCGGGGGCATCCGGCTGGTTGCCCGGCAGGCAGGCGGTGAGGTAACCATGCTCGTCCAGGGTGACCTGGCTCAGCCCCATCTGCGTCATTTCGTCGCACAGGGCCCGGGCGAAGAGGCGCTGTCCCTCGCTGCTGGGGCAGGCAGGATTGGTCGCATCGGAACGGGTATGAAAGGTGAGGTAGTGGAGAAAGCGCGAAAGCAGGGTGTTCATGGGCAAGCCTCGGGTCACGAAAGAGGAGTCATTGTGGCCAAGACGGCGGCGCCGCTTATTGCGTCAGCGCAGTTTTTGATGACTTTGTGGGGGAGAGAAGGGCCATCGAGGGGGAGGGGCGGGGATCATCGCTTGGCACCTTGCATAAAAATTCCAAAATAAAAACTGGTTAAGCAATTGCGAAAAAGCTGAATTTCCCCTCGGCCCAGCGCTGGCAAGGGGTGACCCAAAATGCGTGACGTGTTGGTTATTTTCATCGCCTCGCCCACGCACTCCCATCCCTCGCCATCCCAGAGCCCGCCTTGCTGGCAGCGAGATTTTGCCCCCCGATGAAAACCCGTTTTTTAACACGATTTTTTATTGTCACTGGCTGCGGTAAGTGTGTACACTCCGCGCCGATCCAAGGGCAACCCTGCGCAGGCCGTGTCCGCCAGACCCGCAGGATCATGACGCCTATAGGGCGAGGCACGCAGAAACGACAGACACTGCTGGGGAATGGTTTCTTTAATACCGGTTAGGCTCCGGTATCAGGGAGAACAACGGACTCTCATCTTTCAGCTGACCGAGTGGGCTTCGGGCTCATCATCTCCCTTGTCATGGGCGGTCACTGGCGTTGAGCGGGTCGTAGTGGTTGTCGTCCATCAACACGATGCGTGCTGACGTCTTCCCTTCTCTTCCTTGAAACCCTCTCCTGTCCGTCGGGATGGCTGCCGAATGATGAACAAACGGCGTGGCTGATGCCGATTGTCATCAAAGTACCGCGGTACGCCGGCAAGGTGTTACCGCATACCGTTGAGCTTGATGTAAAGCCACCAGCCCCACATCAAGACTCGTTACTTCCCAAGATCCACCAGGCAGCCTTGGCTTGCCGCGATGTGCAATGAACAGGATGTGGCGGAGCATGCTCCGTTGCGGGTCCAACGTCAGCAGGCCGCTCTGGCTTGCCGCATTTTGCAATCAATGGTCTGGATGTGATTGAGGGTAACGAAGGCGGCCCACGGCCGCTCATTTGCGAGGCATAGCCCATGACTAACTGGTCCAGCAAGGACTCCTTGAAGGTCTACAACGTTCCCTACTGGGGTGCGGGTTTTTTCAATATCAATGACGCCGGTCATGTGACCGTCTCTCCCGACAAGTCTCGCCCCGAGGCTCAGATCGTGCTGTCCGAGGCCATCGAGCAACTGCGCCAGTCCGGGCTGACCACGCCGGTGTTGCTGCGTTTCCCCGACATCCTCAAGAGCCGGGTCGATGCGCTGTTCAACGCCTTCGGTCAGGCCATCGAAAAGTCAGGCTATGAAGGGGATTACCTGTGCGTTTACCCGATCAAGGTAAACCAGCAGCGCCGCGTCATCGAGACCATCAGTCAGTCCTACAGCGACAAGCCGAGGCTTGGGCTGGAAGCGGGCTCCAAGCCCGAGTTGCTGGCCGTGCTGTCCCATCATCATGAGCAAGGGTCCGTGATCGTCTGCAACGGTTACAAGGACCGCGAATACATCCGCCACGCCCTCCTGGGCAACCTGATGGGCCACAAGGTCTACATCGTGGTGGAGAAGCCCTCCGAGCTGGAAATGGTGCTCGACGAGTCAGCTCGTCTCAACATCAAGCCCAACATCGGGGTGCGCGCCCGTCTGGCGTCCACCGGCTCCGGCATGTGGGAATCGAGCGGCGGTTCCATGTCCAAGTTCGGTCTCTCCGCCTCCCAGATCCTGGCGCTGGTGGAGCGTCTGCGCAGCCTCGGCAAGCTGGACTGCCTGCAACTGCTGCACTTCCACCTGGGTTCCCAGATCGCCAACATCCGCGACATCCAGGGCGGCATCCGCGAGTGCGGCCGCTTCTACGCCGAGCTGTGCCGTCTTGGCGCCAAGGTCGAGGTGGTGGACGTGGGCGGCGGCCTGGGTGTGGACTACGAGGGCACCCGTTCCCAGAGCCACTGCTCCGCGAACTACAGCCTCTCCGAGTACGCCAACAACGTGGTCTGGGGCATCGGCGATGTCTGCCGCGAGTTCGACCTGCCGCACCCGACCATCATCAGCGAGTCCGGCCGTGCCCTGACTGCACACCACGCCGTGCTGGTCACCAATATCATTGGTGCCGAAGGGGTGGAGGTGAACGACATCAGCGCCCCGGACGAGGACGCGCCCACCATCTTGCAGAACATGTGGAAAGGGTGGCTGGACCTGCGCGGGGAAGATCCCTCCCTGCTGGAGATCTTCCACGACTCCGTGGCGGATCTCGGTGACGTCAACGCCCAGTACACCATGGGCCTCTTGAACCTGGAGCAACGTGCCTGGGCCGAGATGCTGCACCAGAACACCTGTCTGGCGCTCAAGGAGCTGCTGAACCCAGTCAACCGCAACCACCGCGCCCTGGCCGACGAACTCTCCGAGAAACTGGCTGACAAGTGCTTTGCCAACTTCTCCCTGTTCCAGTCCCTGCCGGATGCCTGGGGTATCGGTCAGGTGTTCCCGGTGATGCCGCTGGCCGGCCTCGAGCGTCCGCTCACCCGCCGCGGCATCCTGATGGACATCACCTGTGACTCCGACGGTCAGGTGGAGCACTACGTCGACGGTCTGGGGGTGGAAAGCACCCTGCCGATGCCGGTCTACGGTGAGCACGAAGAGTGCCATGTCGGCTTCTTCCTGGTGGGTGCCTATCAGGAGATCCTGGGGGATCTGCACAACCTGTTCGGTGACACCCACTGCGCGGAAGTGTGGCTGGATGAAGAAGGCAAGATGGACATCCGCAACGTGGTGCGTGGTGACACCGTCGACCAGCTGCTGCGTTACGTCAACATCGACCCGTCCGTGATCCGCGAGAACTACCAGCGCATCGTCTCCCACCCGGCGCTGGACGACGAGACCCGCAAGGCCCTGCTCGACGAGCTGGAGCTGGGTCTGCAAGGCTACGCCTACCTGGAAGACGAATAAGCCAGCGGCTTGTTCCCCGTCGGTCAAATGACGGACATGAAAAACGGCGCCTTCGGGCGCCGTTTTTGTTGCGCTGTTGCCAGGCTGGAGCCGGTTGGCGGGCTCGGTCATCCAGGCTGGCGGCATCCCGCCCCGGCCAGATCCGGCCACTGCCCGCTTCTGCCCGCCACCTCCCTTGATCCAGGTCAAGGGGGACTTAGGTCCCTTATTTTACGGTCAAGGGTGAGGTTGGTGAATGACACATAAGGATGTGCGTATGGAACTCAAGAGGGACCCGAGATGCTATACCGACGTCTGTATCGACGGTAAGTGGTATCACTACGATCACTGCAGCACTCACGTTTATATGCTGATGGGGGGCGCCGCCCCCAGCCTGCAGCTTGCCCATGAACCCGGCAGTGAAGAGGAGCTGGTGGAGATGCTCCGTCAGCACCCTCAACGCTGACTGCCTGCGGGCCATCGGGGGTATCGTCCCGGCGGCCCGCCTTGCTCAGCCCGCCTTGCGGCCCAGGATCTTCTTGCCCATCTCCAGCAAGGCCGTTGCCGCCGCATAGGCCTCGTCTGACTTGCCTATCTCGTCCGCCACGTAGAGAAAACCGGATCTGTACTTCTCCACCGCCTCGTGGGGAGTGGCTGCGTCGATGAAATCCTCTTCCACCTCGAACCCTTGTATCAGCAGCGCCTCCTTCTCCGTGAGGAAGGTGGGGGAGGCCATGTCGACATAGGTATATTGCTGACGGCGGGAGGCGGGGACGCTGAAGAACTGGAATCTGGCCATGGATGTGGCTCCTCTGAACGGGTGATCTGCCATGGGGGGCGCTCGATGCGCCCGGCAAGATAAAGGAGCATTCGAGTCTTGCAGCAGACTACCTTGAGTCGTGAAGGGACGCAATCGGGCTGGTGATCACTCTGGCGACATGGGCGCAGCGCCCCACCTGCTTGTCAGGCAAGCACACCTTCCAGCACCCGCTGGGGAGTCTCGGGAGCGCAGTGGACAAGCAGTTGCTCCCCGGTCATGGGGCGTCCGAGCAGGTAGCCCTGCAAGGTGTCGCAGCCCAGCTCGGTCAGCAGGTCCCGCTGCTCCGGGGTTTCCACCCCCTCTGCCACGATGCGCATCTCCAGGGCCTGACCCAGGGCGATGATGGCGGCGATGATGGTGGCATCGTCGCCTCCCCGTTCCAGGGTGGTGACAAAGCCCCGGTCAATCTTGAGCTCGTTGGCGGGGAAGCGCTTGAGGTAGAGCAGACTGGAGTAGCCGGTGCCGAAGTCGTCGATGGAGATGCCAAGGCCGAGCTCGGCCAGACGGTTGAGGATGGCGAGGCTCTCCTCGGCCTTCTGCATGGCGGTGGATTCGGTGATCTCCAGGGTCAGGTGACGGGCCTCGAGCCGATGGCGGGCGAGGGCGCCCTGCACCTCCTCCAGCAACCCGGGGCTGGCGAGCTGGATGGTGGAGAGATTGACCGCCACGCTCCAGTCGTGATGACCCGCCGCCCGCCAGGCGCTCATCTGGCGGCACGCCTCGTCGATGACCCAGTTGCCGATGGGGATGATGAGCCTGCTCTTCTCCGCCAGCGGCAGGAAGCTGGCCGGCGAGACGGCACCATGCTCCGGGTGCTGCCAGCGCAGCAGGGCCTCGGCGCCGACCACCTGGCCGCTGCGGGCACAGTATTTGGGCTGGTAGTGCAGGGCCAGCTCCCCCCGCTCCAGGGCGTGTTGCAGCTCCTTGTGCAGCAGGAACTGCTGGTGGGCGTTGGTGTTCATGGCGCTGTCGAAGTAGTAGTAGTCGTTGCGCCCCTGCTCCTTGGCGTAATACATGGCGGCATCGGCGTTGAGGGTCAGCTCGTGCAGGCTGGTGCCATCCTGGGGATAGACGGCAATGCCGATGCTGGCGGTGATGTGCAGGCTGTGGTGCTCCCACTCATAGGGCTGGGCCAGGGTGGCCAGCAGCCGCTCGGCAAAGGCCGTGGCCTGGCTCACGTCCCCCGGCGCCAGGGCCAGCACGAACTCGTCCCCGCCAAAGCGCGAGGCGGTGTCGCTGGCACCGAGCAGGCCGGTGATGCGCTGGGCCACCTCGGCCAGCAGCAGATCCCCGGTGTGGTGGCCGTGGGCATCGTTGATGATCTTGAAGCCGTCGAGATCGAGAAACAGCAGGGAGAAGCTGCGCTGGCTGTGCTGACACTCCTGGATGCGCTGCTCCAGCCGGTCGGCAAACAGCAGCCGGTTGGGCAGCCGGGTCAGGCTGTCATGGAGCGCCAGCTTGAGCAGCTCGTCGTGGGCCTGGTGCAGGGAGGTGGAGAGCTTGGCGGCGTGGGCATCCAGCATGGAGAGCACGAAGGCGATGGCGTGCATATTCCGGCCGATCATGAACACCAATTCCGATTCAACGTGAACACCATTTCCGGACCAATGTGAACGCTCATTCCGGTTCAACCTGAACACTTCGCCCCTCCTTTCCGGAAACAGTGTTCAACATCCCGGAATCACTGTTCACATTCACCGGAATCATCCTTAACGCATTGATTTAAAAACCTTTGATACGCTCTCCCTTTTGCCAGGGAAGAGCCTATGTCTGCCAAGAGGATTGCAATGCGTAAAATTCGTGAAGTACTGCGACTGCGGCTGGAAGCTGACCTCTCTGTTCGCCAAATCAGTATCTGTACCAAGGTCAGTGTCGGCTCCATCCAGAAACTCCTCAAAAGTGCCCAGGCGCTCGGCCTTACCTGGCCCTTACCTACCGAGCTTGATGATGGCCGACTGGCTGCCCTGTTCTATCCGCAGGCCGATACCACCATCTCGGCCCGCCATGTTGTGCCGGATTGGCCCTCTGTCCATCAGGAGCTCAAGCGCAAGGGGGTCTCCAAACAGCTGCTCTGGGAGGAGTACACCCAGCGCTATCCCAATAGCTGTTACAGCTACTCCCAGTTCTGTGACCGTTACAAGTCCTGGTGTCA
This sequence comes from Aeromonas sp. PrichA-15, assembly GCF_017939245.1. Lineage (NCBI taxonomy): Bacteria > Pseudomonadati > Pseudomonadota > Gammaproteobacteria > Aeromonadales > Aeromonadaceae > Aeromonas > Aeromonas sp. PrichA-15. Next base: position 17,686 of record NZ_JAGKRH010000244.1, read on the forward strand.
GTTGCAAAAGCGCTCCATGCGCCAGATCCACAAGGCGGGGGAAAAGCTCTTTATCGACTACTGCGGGCCCACGGTGCCCATCGTGTCGCCGACTACGGGTGAGGTCCGTCAGGCACAAGTCTTTGTCGCCGTGCTCGGTGCGTCCAACTACACCTTTGCCGAGGCCACCTGGTCACAGTCACTGCCGGACTGGCTGCAAAGCCATGTCCGTGCCTTTGAGTTTTTCGGCGGGACACCGGCACTGCTGATCCCCGACAACCTCAAGAGCGGTGTCAGCAAGGCTTGCCGATACGATCCCGAGCTCAACCCCAGCTACCAGCAGTTGGCCGAGCACTATCAGGTGGCGGTGATGCCAGCTCGTCCTTACAAGCCCAAGGACAAGGCCAAGGCGGAGGTGGGTGTGCAGATCGTCGAGCGCTGGATCCTGGCCCGTCTACGCCATCAGACCTTCTTCTCGCTTGCCGAACTCAACCAGTGCATCCGTGCCTTGCTGAACGAACTCAACGAGCGTCCGTTCAAGCAACTGCCCGGTAACCGACGTGACGCATTTGAGCAGTTGGACCGCCCGGCACTGGGACCACTGCCGGTGCATCCCTATCGCTATGTCGCCATCAAAACGGTCAAGGTCAACATCGACTATCACGTCAGTTATGAGCAGCACCATTACTCGGTGCCACACCAGTATGTGGGTCAGCAACTGGAGCTCCATGCAGGCGACACACTGCTTCAGGTCTATCACCAGCAACAGCTGGTCGCGAGCCATCCACGTAAAACCATCCCGGGGATGAGCACGCTCCCTGAGCACATGCCGGAACGTCACAGCAAGCAGCAACGCTGGACCCCAGGGCGTCTTAAACAGTGGGCTGCTGACATCGGACCGAGCACCTTGTGCTGGGTTAGCGAACGGTTGGAAGAGAAAGCCCATGCCGAGCAGGCATACCGACTCTGCCTGGGGCTGCTGAGTCTTAGCCGGGAGTATCCGCCATCACGGGTTGAAGCCTGTTGCCAGTTGGCCAACCGGGAAGGTCTGGTGCGACTCAAACAGCTCAAGTCGGTGCTGACCAGTGGCCGCGACCAACTGCCCGCAAGCCCGCTGAGCTACCCAGAGTTACCGCAAGAGCACGAGAACATCCGTGGCCCCCAGAGCTTCCACTAAAGAGGATACGTCCCATGACCCAACAAACGCTGACCCGCTTGAGACACCTGAAACTGACCGGCATGGCGGATGCCGTGCAACAACAACTGGAACAGGCAAGTACCTACGAAGGGCTGCCCTTCATC
>NZ_JAGKRH010000245.1:0-293 GCF_017939245.1 Aeromonas sp. PrichA-15
TGATGCCACCCACGCTCAGGGTCTTCACCCCGTCCGGCGCGCTGATGGTGAAGTCCCCCGTCACCGTGGTCGACTCCTTGCTGCTGTCCGACCCCGCCGACTCGTTCGCGCCGCGGGTCGCCAGCAGGTCGTCCTCGTACACCTTCACATCCCCGCCCTCGCCCTTGGGCGTCAGGTTGGTGATGGTCACCCCGTCATCGTCGTTCTTGATGGTCAGGGTCAGGGTCGCCGTGCTCACGTCTCCGTCCGCATCCGTCAGGGTGTAGGTGAACACTTCGCTGCCCACCCCGCCC
>NZ_JAGKRH010000246.1:0-2583 GCF_017939245.1 Aeromonas sp. PrichA-15
AGTGTGCTAACGCCAGGAATCGCATGCGTTTCCTGGCGTTGGTTTCTGCCTTGGCGAGGGCCAAGAAATCGATTGGATCGGACATACTGAGTACAGTGAAACCAGAATAGAGCAATTAGATCACATCTTTAATCTGATTGGTATCAGCCGGGGTCAATACATACATCCTGTTTGCCACAGCCTCTGGTGCGCAGGGGTCAGACAGCGACTGCATCATTTTCTCCATCGACCAGGATGGCACCCGGAGTGCCACCCGGCTCGGGGATACCGTCAACAATGCTTGCTGGGACTAGGCGATGAAACCACTGCACCATCGACACACGAGGGGATTCAGCCTGCTGGAGGTGATGATTGCGGCCGTGGTGCTCTCCTTCGGCTTGCTGGGATTGGTTGCCATGCAGGTCACCGCCAAGTTTTCCAGCTACGAAGCGCGTCAGCGCACCATCGCCAACTGGCTGGCCAATGATCTGGTCGAACGCGCCAGGATCAACAAAGACAGCTGGGCTGGTCAGGGAACGACAGTGGTATCCGGCAACGCGATCCTGGATATGCCGAGCTGTGCCAACAACAATGGCACCATGTCGGATTGCAGCAGGACTGAGCGGCAGGCACTGGACCTCTTCTACTGGCAGCAGTCCCTGCTGGGAACCGCAGTATCCGGTGCCGCGTCACCTCTGCAATCTCCGGTCGGCTGCGTGATTCGTGGCGCCAACAACAGTTTGACCATAGGGATCTTCTGGCAGGGGCGGGAGTCTTTGTCCGATGGTGCCGTTGCAGTGGCCGCGGTGCGCAACAGTTGTGGGTTGGGCAATGCGGCAGACAGACAGAGGCGTCAGTTCGTACTGACGACCACACTATGAATGCCCGTGGCTTCACCCTGATTGAATGGCTGATTGCCATGTTGATCGGCGTATTTCTGGTCGGTGGCGGCTTGAGCATCTTCGTGGCTTCCCGTGCCACAACGGAAGATGCTTTCGATCAGAGCGAGTTGCAGGAGAACGGTCGTATCGCGATGCGCCTGGTGACCCAGGACCTGAAATGGGCGGGCTTCTGGGGGGACTACACCGGTTCCCCCATGGCAACGGGGCAAGGCGTGACTCTCAGCATCGGGTCTACGGTGCTTTCGGCGAACGATTGTCTGGACAATTTGGGGCGTGGCAGCTTGCCGCCCAGCGTGGGAACAAATCGGGGGGTCTGGGTCGCGCGGGTGGATAACAACAGGGCGATTAACGGGGGGGCTTTTGCCTGTATTCCCGTGACGTCACGTATTCCCAATACGGATGTCATCAGCATCAAGCGATTGATTGGGCAGCCCCTGGCCGATGCCGCAGCTACTGGCAACCGCTTCTATCTTGCTACTACGACGCAAGCGGCGCTGATGTTCAAAGGGGGAGAAACAGTGCCCACGATGACAGATATGCCGGCTCGTCAGCTCTGGGAATATCAGCACTTTATCTATTATCTCGCTCCCAATGCCGCAGGCAACCCGGAACTGAGAAAGCGTTACCTGACTGCCAATGGGGGCTCGGTTCTGATCGGAGGCCCCATGGCGGAAGGGATTGAGCGCATGACGGTGCTGTTTGGTGTTGACGACACTCCTGTTGCCGATGGGGTCATTGATCGCTATGTCGCGTCTACAAACGTGACCGAGCAGGAATGGAGCGAAGGGCGTGTCGTTGCTGCCCGTGTTTTTATTCTGGTGCGATCGTCGCAAGCATCCAGCAGCTATGTGAACAACAACATCTATCAGGTAGGTAGTACCAGCGTATCAGGCAATGGGGATGGGTTTCGTCGCTTGCTGCTGGAGAGCAGCGTGTCGCTACGCAACCCGGTGGTCATGACTGGAGGTGGTTCATGAAATCACAGCATGGCGTAGCCCTGATCGTCGCGCTGATCATCCTGGTACCTCTGACGCTGATCGCCGTGGTGGTGATGCAGTCCTCCGGGCAGGATCTCAAGATGGCAGGCTCTGCGGCCAATTTCAGGCAGGCAGAACACAGACTGGAAGGCATCATCGAAGCGGCGGTACAGAGCAATAACATATCGACGGTGATTGCAGGCATGGGGTCTGCGCTGGGGGCGAGTGCTGCCATCAGTGTCAATAGCAGCAATAATTCAGCCAGTGTGGCCCTCACCAATCGCACGGAAACTGTCTGCAAACGCAAGGTGGATGCCAGCAGCAGCAATGTGATTCCTGTATGCAAATATGTCGAGCTACAGGCCGGTGTCAATTATGGAAAATATTCTCGCCCGCTGACCTGGACTGCGGGTGTGGAACAGCCACTGCTCACAAAATAGGAGCGAAGGATATGTGGTTACAACGATTCGGTTCAATTTTATGCTGGTGCAGTCTTGTTTTTGGCATGACGTCAACACGAGCCGATGACACCGAGCTTTTTATATACGACTTTAATAAGGCTGGTGATTTCAGACCTAAGGAAGGTGCGAATAAGCGGGGAAATTCTTCTCGGCTGACTCAGTCATTTCATTTCTTCATGTTTGAGCCGATTTTTTCTCCCGTAAATGCCTTGAATCAGCCTATTTAGACCGTTTCTTCGCCATTTAAGGCGTTATCCCCAGTTT
>NZ_JAGKRH010000247.1:0-25295 GCF_017939245.1 Aeromonas sp. PrichA-15
TAATCGCAGCTTCAAGGATTACGACGACATCCTTGATGCCTGCACATCGGCCTGGAAGCACTTTATTGCCGATGTGGAGCGGGTGATGTCACTTTGTAGCCGAGATTGGATAAAACTGACCTAATGTTTAATCCGATTGGTATCAGCCATGGGCATAGATGACGCTCCCTCCCTTGATGGTGTCGATAATGGCCCTGGACTGCTCCCTTGGCAGGGCCGGGCATCCCCAGCTGCGCCCCAGCTTGTCAAACTTCTGCAGATGCCTGGGGCTGGCGTAGTCCGCCCCGTGCACCACGATGGCGCGCTTGCGGGCATTGCTGTTCTTGCCGGGACTGAGGCCGTCGAGACGCAGGGAGTAACCGTGCTTGCCCTGATAGGTCTCGGCGGTGCGGTAGACCCCCAGGGAACTTTGCCGGGAATTCATCTGATTGGAGAACTGGCGGGCGGCCAGCTCCCCCGAATTGCGGCCGTGGCTGACCCAGGTGTGGTAGAGCAGCTTGTGGCGCTTGACGTCGATGACGAACAGCCGGCGCATGATCGAGGGCTTGCTGTAGTCGATGATGGTGAGAATGGGTTTTCGCTTGTGGCGCACGCTCTGGTAACCGTCCAGGGCCTTGCGAAACACGCGGCTGTCGAGCTTGCCGGCCAGCCCGAGCTGACGATAGAGATCCTGGTCCCAGCTGGCGTGGCTGGCGCCGCTAAAACAGAGCGCCCCCAGCAGCAGTGGCAGGCTCAGCCAGAGGCTGCCCCACCACGCACTCCTATCCTGTCCCTTCATCCTTGAAGTTGCTCCCCTTGCTGTCGCTGGCCTGATGCCCCGGGTGACACCGCATCCTGCTGGATAGTTATATGCAAGCCATTGATTGCGAGTAATAAAAAAGCACAAAAATGCCGACCTGAGTCGGCATTGTCCTGCTTGCTGAGCGTGCCTGGATCAGGCACGGCTGAGATAATCCGCCTGCCCCACCCACTTGTAGCTGGTGAGTTCGGTCAGCCCCATGGGGCCACGGGCGTGAAGCATCTGGGTCGAGACCGCCACCTCGGCCCCGAGGCCAAACTGGCCGCCGTCGGTGAAGCGGGTGGAGGCGTTGACATAGACCGCCGCCGAACCGGCCCCGTTGACGAAACGCTCGGCATTGGCGAGGGAGTTGGTCAGGATGGCATCGGAGTGGCCGGCGTTGTGCTCGCGCATATGGGCGAGCGCCTCGTTGACGTCCGCCACCACCTTGACCCCCAGGGTCAGCCCCAGCCACTCGGTGTCGAAATCTTCCGGCCCCGCGTCGCACAGGTTGTCGCTGCCAGCCAGCAGCGCCATGGCATTGGGCGCGCCCACCAGGGTCACCTTGCGCTCGTTCATCAGAGCCACCAGTTGCGGCAGCAAGGTGGCCGCCACCTTCTCGTGTACCAGCAGGGTATCGAGGGCGTTGCAGGCGGAGGGGCGCTGCACCTTGGCGTTCTCGATGACCGCCAGGGAACGCGCCAGATCGGCGCTCTCGTCCACGAAGATATGGCTGATACCGAACCCGCCGATGATGACGGGGATGGAGCTGTTCTCCTTGCACATCTTGTGAAGACCCGCGCCGCCGCGGGGGATGATCATATCCACGTAGCGGTCGAGGCGCAGCAACTCGGCCACCAGCGCCCTGTCCGGGTTGTCGATGTACTGCACCGCCGCCTCGGGCAGGCCGGACGCCGCCAGGGCATGCTGGATCACCCGCACCAGCTCCAGGTTGGAGTGGAAGGTCTCGCGACCACCGCGCAGAATGCTGGCGTTGCCGGTCTTGAGGCAGAGGCTGGCGATGTCGATGGTGACGTTGGGGCGCGCCTCGTAGATGACGCCGATGACCCCGATGGGCACCCGGCGACGGGAGAGGCGCAGGCCATTCTCCAGCACCCGGCTGTCGATTTCGGCCCCGACCGGATCGTCCAGGGTGATCACCTTGCGCACATCCGCCACGATGCCGGCAAGGCGCGCCGGGTTGAGCAGCAGGCGATCCAGCATCGCTTCCGTGAGCCCCGCCTCGCGCCCGGCGGCGATGTCTTTCTCGTTGGCCGCCAGGATCTGGGCACTGCGTGCTTCCAGTTCATCGGCGATGGCCGCCAGCGCCCGGTTCTTCTGTGCCGTGCTGACGGTGGCCAGTTGATAGGCGGCTTCACGGGCCGCCTGCCCCATTTTCTCCAGACTCATCACAGTTCCCTTTTGTTCATGCGGTGTCGCCCTGTTCAGAGCAGCACCATGTCATCACGGTGGATGGCCACGGCCCCATAGCCGTAACCCAATACCTGTTCAATCTGATCCGAGTGGACACCGCGCAGCCGATCCAGCTCCAGATGGTCGTAACGGCAGATACCGCGAGCCAGCTCGCTCCCCTTGGGATCCAGGATACGCACCACGTCGCCACGCACGAAATCTCCCTTCACCGCGACGATGCCCTTGGGCAGCAGGCTGGAGCCCTTCTCCTGCATGGCGGCCACGGCCCCCTGATCCACCTGCACTTCGCCGTGAGGAGGGGGCCCTGCCAGGATCCAGCTCTTGCGCCCTTCCAGGGGGGATGCCAGGGCCGGGAACAGGGTCCCCACCCGCTCCCCGGCGGCGAGGCGGCCGATCACTTCCGGGATCTGGCCGGTGGCAATCACCACGTCCACCCCGGCGCGGCGTGCCACATCGGCGGCCTGCAACTTGGTGGCCATGCCACCGGTGCCAAGGCCGCTCACGCTGTCACCGGCAAGGGAGCGCAGGGTGTCATCTATGGTCTGCACCTCTTCGATGAGCTGGGCATCCGGGTTGGTGCGCGGGTCGGCGGTGAAGAGCCCCTTCTGATCCGTGAGCAGGACCAGCAAGTCCGCATCCGCCAGGATGGCGGCACGGGCAGAGAGGTTGTCGTTGTCCCCCACCTTGATCTCGGCGGTGGCCACGGCGTCGTTCTCGTTGATGACGGGGATGATGCGGTGATCGAGCAGAGTGCGCAGGGTGTCGCGGGCATTGAGGTAGCGCTCCCTGTCTTCCAGGTCGGCGCGGGTCAGCAGCATCTGGCCGATGTGCAGCCCGTAGAGGTTGAACAGGTCCTGCCATACCCGGATGAGCTGGGTCTGACCCACCGCCGCCAGCATCTGCTTGTTCGGCAGGGTAGGCGCCAGCGGAGGGTGGCCCAGATGCTCGCGACCGGCGGCGATGGCCCCCGACGTGACCAGCACGACACGGTGCCCGTGTCGATGCAAGGCGGCACATTGTCTGACCAGCTCGACCATGTGGGCACGGTTGAGGCGGGCAGATCCCCCGGTGAGCACGCTGGTGCCCAGTTTGACGACTATGGTTCTGTTTTCCATGGGAACGAAGGGTTAGAAAAGTAAGGAATCCCTTTATACCCACGGCCCTCCTGCCCTGCAAGGCAATTAAGCCTCGCCAGGCAGTTGCAGGCTCGGTGACAAAGCATCGGGGTACCCCGCACCGGGAAGATGCGGGGCTTGGGGATCAGGCTGCCGTCACGCTCAGTTCGGCGGTCACCTGCTTCGCGGGGGAGAGGGTGCACTCCAGCTGGGTCAATTTGCCGCTGATGAGCTTGTAGAAATGTTGCAGGGTGCGTTCCACTTCCGCCTGATGCTTCTTGGGCAGCGCCTTGTCGATCCACTCCCCGTCCGCGTTGTAGAACCCCGTCTGATAGTGGTAGCTGAAGCTGTGATCCGCCTGCTCCAGCACCAGCCACCAGCCCCAGAACTCCCGCTTGTCCGGGGCAGGCTTGGCGCTGACGCAGACGGACAGGCAGTCAAAGCGGTATCGGCCCTCCTCGCACAGGTCTTCACGCAAATAGGGGCCAATGGCCGCGAACTGCCGCAGCAATCGCTTGTAAGTCACTCCTTCCGACATGCTAACCTCCCTGTTGAACAAGCCATACCATCACATGGTGATGTTACATTTTTAGTTTTATATCATGTACATAAGTGCTTTTTGAGCCAGTCTACCGTCTCTTTCAGTGCCTCGTCATAGACCTCGAGCAGTGGCTGCTTGTCAAACACCACCGCCTTGCCGTTGCGACTCGCAGCGGCCAATGCCCGGACATCCTGCTCGGGACAAATAAAATCTTTCTTGTGCCCGATACTCAATATCGGCACGGAAGTGCGACTCCCCAGCAATCCCTGGGTCTTGAGGGAGAAGACCTGACACTTGGTGCGCAGCAGATCCCACTGAGCCGCGTCCGCCCCCAGCCGGTTCGCCAGCCCGTCGCGCATCATGCGCGGGCAGCGGGCGAACATCTCCTGATTGGTGAACACCTGGTTGATGCCGGCACCGATGCAAACCACGGTCCGAAGCTTGAACGGCTCGACGAAGGCGAGGCGGGCCGCCACATTGCCGGCGAGGCGGAACCCCACCATGGCGATGCGCTGGTGATCGACCCAGGCCACCTCCGAGAGGTAGTTGAGCACCGCCTGGTGCAGGCGGCTGGTGTCCTGCACCAGGGGCCAGTGCTCGGCATAGCCGGTGCCCGGCATGTCCAGGGAGAGCATCCCGATGCCATGGGGCTCGAGACACTTGAAATAGAAGTTGAGGAAGTCCACCTGAAGCGAATCGATGCCACCGCTGACGATGACCAGGGGCACAGGTTTCTCGGTGGTGGGCAGATGCAGGTAGCCCTGGATGGTCTTGCCCCGAAACGGGACCTGCAACTCCTTGAGGGGCACCTTGAACAGGCGTCCGGCCTCGCGATAGGCCATGTTGCCGAGCAACTGGGCCTGATCCGCCAGCTCGTCGTGCTTGAGGTGGGGGTAGCTTGCGATGGAGTAGTAGCGCACTGCCTTGAGCAGGCTCTTCAGCGCCGCGGCGCGATCCCCTTCCCCCAGCAGCGTCCGCCCCGTATTGAAATAACGGCCGGCGAGCTGACTCCACTCATAGACCCAGTTGCCGGGCACATAGCCCTTGATGGTGTCCAGATAGCGTTCGTGACTGCGCTCCCCCTGCCCCATGGCGATGTGCGCCAGGGTCTGCTCCACCTCGACGGGATCGGCCCCCTGCCAGGCCCAGGTCGGTCTGCGCAGCAGGCGATACCAGCGGGGCGACAGGGCGCCATCGATGAAGCTGTCAGACAGTGCGCTGTCTTGCTCGTCGACGGGGCTCGAGTTGGAGACTTCGGAAGTTTCCAATACCTTTTTGACCCGGGTAAACAGCTTTTCCGTCAGATTGGTATCGTCGTTTGGTTCCAAAATGGTGGCTCTTCTGTCTCAAACAATGTCCCATCTTAACCACTTTTCACATCGAGCAGCCACACCAGAAACGCATTGAGCCCCAAAAGGGGCTCAATGTGGTCAACCTTGCATCACGACGGATCAGTCCGCTCCCGAATGCCGGGGAGTCACTGGTCGCGACCGGTGGGGCGATTACGCTTCGTCGCAGATCGGCTTGGCGAACTCCAGCGCCATGTCCCAGGGCTGTTCAATCCAGGTATCCTGCGGAATGGCGACTTCGAAGTCATCCACCAGGGGTTCGCCCATGGGCTTGGCGAAGATGGTGATGAACTTGGCTCTGGGGTAGAGCTCGCGGATCGCCTTGGCGGTGCCGCCGGTGTCCACCAGATCGTCCACCACCAGCCAGCCTTCGCCGTCACCTGCGGTGGTGGCAGCCTTCACCACCACCAGCTCGCGCTGGTTGTCGTGGTCATAGCTGGAGATGCAGAGGGTTTCGACATTGCGAATGCCAAGTTCGCGGGCCATCAGGGCCGCAGGCACCAGACCACCGCGGCTGACGGCGATGATCCCTTTCCACTGGCTGACAGGCAGTTGACGACGGGCCAGACGGCGCGCTTCGCGTTGCAGGTTATCCCACGATACATAGAACTTTTTTGGCATGCTATCGATCTCAACGAGTTATAAAGCAATCACTTATGAGGCGAGAACCCGGCAAAGAGACGGGTTCAGGTCAATTCTGGCACCCCGTTTCCCGAATTTTGCTTGCACTTTTTCGGCCTCGGGGCTGACGCCTCGGCGGCAAAAACGGATGCAATGCGAACAGGGATGGGGTGTAGCTGGCGGCCATCTCGGGTGGACTCCCGATCTCGGGCCGGCTGTTGGGCCGGTATGATAGCACTCTTTATGGATAAATTGAGCGGCAAACGTATGCGAAAAACAGGAAATGTCCGCCATCTCCCGCTCTGTCGCCCTTTTGGGAGGGCTCCGGCGACACCGACAGGTTAGCCGTTTGAGACACATTCCATGACATTCGGGCAAAAAAATAGCAGGGGGAGGAGAGGATCCTCACGCACCTGCTGCTGTTACCTGTGACGCCTGCGAGCCTTAACGGCGGGTGGCGTAGGGATTCGGGTAGTTGAAGCCCTGGGTATAGAGAGATTGGGCAAACCAATAGGTTGAATTGCTGCCTGACATCATAAACTCCTGATTGCTTAACAAGTTACGTACCTTAATGCGGGTTCACATCCTTGAACTGACACTCGGTTCCATGGAGGCGCACTTGCTTTGCTTCGGTTCCCTGGAGGCATTGATTGTCATCCTGACAAGTGGGCTGGCCACGGCGGCTAATTTACCACCCGGCGCCCAAAAGACAATATTTTTGTGACTGACATCACAAAATTGATGTTGTGCTGACACAAATAAGGCAGGTAGTGAAGTTCGCCATCCATGCTCCCTTTCCCAGCACAAGCAGAGCGTCATTTGCGCTGATCGCTCACATTTTTGCGTGATTGACTGTATTATCGTTATCCTCTTCCCCGGCCCGCAGAGTGGGGCCCGACATTTTCCATGCTGGTAAGGAGTCCCGACGTGGCACAGCTCAGTTCTCTGTCTCCCAAATTGATTTGGCAATTCTTCGAGCAGATCTGCTCCATCCCCCACCCCTCCAAGCACGAAGCCCAACTGAGCGCCTGGATCGTCGCATGGGCCCAGGGAGAAGGCCTGGCGGTCAAGCAAGATGCCGTCGGCAACATCATCATCAAGAAACCGGCCACGCCGGGGATGGAAAACCGCAAGGCCGTGGTGCTGCAAGCCCACATCGACATGGTGCCCCAGGCCAACGCCGACACCCAGCACGACTTCACCACCGATCCCATCGATGCCTACATCGATGGCGAATGGGTCACCGCCCGTGGTACCACCCTGGGTGCCGACAACGGCATGGGCATGGCGGGCTGCCTGGCCGTGCTGGCCGACAAGACCATCAAGCACGGCCCGCTGGAAGTGCTGCTGACCACCGACGAAGAGACCGGCATGACCGGCGCCTTCGGTCTGGAAGCGGGCTGGCTGGAAGGCGAGATCCTGCTAAACACCGACTCCGAAGAGGATGGCGAGGTCTACATGGGCTGCGCCGGCGGGGTGGATGCCAATATCCGCTTCCCCCTGGAGCTGGTTGCTGCCACCGAGGGTGAAGGTTTCGAGCTGCAGGTCAAGGGCCTGCGCGGCGGCCACTCCGGGGTCGACATCCATCGCGGCCGCGGCAACGCCAACAAGCTGCTGGTCCGTCTGCTCAAGGCCGCCGAACCGCTGGGGGTGCGCCTTGGCGATCTCAGCGGCGGCACCCTGCGCAACGCCATCCCCCGCGAGGCCCGTGCCAGCCTGCTGGTGCCCGCCGCCAGCGTGGCTGACTTCAAGGCCCTGGTGGACCGCTACGCCGGCATCTATCAGAGCGAGCTGGCCGCCACCGAGGCCAACCTCACCGTGCTGCTCACCGCCCGGGAGAAACCGGCCCAGCTCATGAGCGAGTCCCTGCAAAGCCGCCTGCTGGATGCCCTGATGGCCTGCCCGAACGGGGTGATGCGCATGAGCGACGCCATCCCGGGCGTGACCGAGACCTCCACCAACCTGGGTGTCATCAAGACACTCGAGGGGGAAGTCTATGTGCAGTGCCTGATCCGCTCCCTCATCGATTCCGGTCGCGAGAACATCGAGCAGATGACCCGCTCCCTGTTCACCCTGGCCGGCGCCAGCTGCGAGTTCACCGGCGCCTACCCGGGTTGGGCCCCGAACGTCGACTCACCGGTCATGGCGCTGGTGCGAAGCAGCTACCAGACCCTGTTTGGCGAGATGCCGAACGTCATGGTGATCCACGCAGGCCTCGAGTGCGGTCTGTTCAAGAGCGCCTACCCGGACTGGGACATGGTCTCCTTCGGCCCGACCATCCGTGGCGCTCACGCACCGGGGGAGAAGGTACACATCCCGGCGGTCGAGCGTTTCTGGCAACTGCTGGTTCACGTGCTGGAACATATCCCGGCCAAGTAAGCCAGCTCACGACCATACCGATGCCCCGCCCCGTGCGGGGCATCTTTTTTGTGCTCCCTCCTCGGCCACCTCTCTCATATCCCCGATTCCACGCGCGGCCCTGGCTTGAAATCGTATCCATGAACAGGTCTGCATTTGAAAACCTTTTCCATGATTTATGTAAATTTACAACACAAAAAGTTGATCCAGCTCACATATGCCCCTAGGATCAGAACGTGACCAAGGTCACACAACCCATGAACCACAGAGAAACGAGGTCATCATATGTTCGAGAATCTGGCAGTGCTGTTCCACCTGAAGGGTGCAACCAGCAAGAAAGGTGCTGAAGAGAAAGACACTTATGCGCCTGCAACCCGCAATTACTACTTCCGTTATGGCGCCTGATATCGCCTGTCCGGAAGTTGAAATTGGTAACGTAATAAAACTACAAAACAACTCAGCAATCCACACAGCAGCCACCCCCATCGGGGCGCTGTCCTGCCCGGGCCAGAATTTCCACGGCCAAACCTGAACTCCAACCATGAAGATGGGGCCCGCAGGCCCCATTTTTTTATCCCGTTTCCGCCTCTATTGCGCCTCCTCGGTGCCACCTTGCAGCGATGCCGGTTGCGACGTGGCGGGCGCCGGCATCATATCGCCTTTCCCAGTGGCACCGCCTCCTGCACGGGCAAGGGGAAATGGCAGGCCACCTGATGCCCCTGCCCGCCGCACGCCTCAAGGGCGGGCGAGCGGGTGCGGCACAGATCCGTTGCATGGGGGCAGCGCTGGTGAAAGTGGCAGCCACTCGGCGGCGAGATGGGGGACGGCACATCCCCCGTCAGCAGGATGCGCTGGCTGCGCCGCCGCGGATCCGGCACCGGAATGGCGGAGATGAGGGCCTGGGTATAGGGATGGCGCGGTGCCAGGTAGAGAGCCTGGGCCTCGGCCAGCTCGACGATCCGGCCCAGATACATCACCGCAATCCTGTCCGAGATGTGCTTGACCACCGACAGGTCATGGGCGATGAAGATGATGGCGAGGTTCATCTCCCGCTGCAGATTGAGCAGCAGGTTCACGATCTGGGACTGCACCGACACGTCGAGCGCCGACACCGCCTCGTCACACACCAGCAGCTTGGGCTTGAGGGCGATGGCGCGGGCGATGCCGATGCGCTGTCGCTGGCCGCCAGAGAACTCATGGGGGTAGCGATCCACCGCGCTGCCGGGCAAGCCGACTTTCTCCAGCAGCTCCTGCACCCATTTCCGGCGCTGTTCGGCGCTGCCCTTGCCGTGGATGATGAAAGGCTCCTCCAGGATCTGCCCCACCGTGTGGCGGCTGTTGAGGGATTCTGCGGGATCCTGGAACACGATCTGCATCTCCTGACGCAGGGATCGCATCTCCTTGGGCGAGAGGTGGGTGATGTCACGCCCCTCGAAGGTGATGGAGCCGGCGCTCGGCTCGAACAGCTTGAGCAACGAACGCCCCAGGGTGGACTTGCCGCATCCCGACTCCCCCACCAGGCCAAGGGTCTCCCCCTGCCTGAGATCAAAGCTGATGCCATCCACCGCGTAGACGGTGTATTGCTTGCGCAAGAAACCGCCACCCATCTTGAAATGCTGCTTTAAATTGCTTACCGACAACAAGCTGGTCATGACTTCCATCCCCGACGATTCATGGCAGCAGACGACCTGGTCGCCTTCCCGCCGCCAGGCTGCCCTACGACACCCCGTAACACCAGACCGTTCATAGGCTCACCTCCTTCCAGTGGTGGCAGGCCACCCCGTGACGTTCGCTCAACTGCTCGGTCACCGGTATGGTCTCCACGCAAAGGGGCGTGGCATGGGGGCAGCGGTTGGAGAAACGACACCCCGCCGGCATCTCGTGCAGGGCGGGCACCTGACCCTTGATGGTCTTGAGCAGGCTCTTTGGCACATCTTCCAGACGCGGGATCGAGGCCATCAGACCATGAGTATAGGGATGGCGCGGGTGGTCAAACAGTTCATAGATATCGGCCCGCTCCACCGCACGCCCGGCATACATCACCACCACCTCGTCGCACAGCTCCGCCACCACCCCGAGATCGTGGGTGATGAAGATGATGGCCATGCCGGTCTGGGCTTGCAGCTCCTTCATCAGATCCAGGATCTGGGCCTGGATGGTCACATCGAGCGCCGTGGTAGGCTCGTCGCAGATGAGCAGGGCCGGTTCGCAGGCCAGCGCCATGGCGATCATCACCCGCTGGCGCATGCCGCCGGAAAGATTGTGGGGATAAGCCGCGAAACGCTGGGCAGGCTCGGGGATCCCCACCTTCTGCAACATGGCGATGGCGGCGTCACGGCGCTGGGCCTTGCTGTAATCGGGACGGTGGAGGCGAAACACCTCCATCAGCTGATCGCCGACCGTCTGCACCGGGTTGAGGGCCGTCATGGGCTCCTGAAAGATCATGGAGATACGGTTGCCACGCACCTTGTACATCTGCTCCGGCGGCAGATTGAGCAGCTCCTCCCCCTGAAAGCGGATGGAGCCCGCCACCACCTGACCGTGGGGCCTTGGCAGCAACCCCATGATGGCCAGCGAGGTGACGCTCTTGCCGCAGCCGGACTCGCCGACTATCCCCAGGGTCTTGCCCGGGGCGACCTGGAAGCTGACCCCGTCGAGCACCTTGATCTTGCCGTCGTCGACGGCGAACTCCACCTCGAGATCCCGCACCTCGAGGATGGGGGACAGAGACTGCCCCTCATGATCTCTGGTGCCGGGGGCGGTGGCCTGTGTGTTGGGCATGACTGCTGCTCCCTTCTGGGCCACATCAATGATGTGCATAGGTCTTGTCGATCAGGGTGATGGGGGCCAGCGCCTTGCCGTCAGCCTTGGCCTTCTGGGTCTCCTCCTTCACCTTGGGATCGATCCAGAGCAGGCCGCCACTGCTGTGGGGGTAGCCATCCATGGGCCAGTAGAGCAGATCCGGGGTGTTGCGGGTGGCGGGCACCTCCGGCAGCATCACATAGCGCCAGCTGCTGGCTCGCACGTAGTTGAGCTGGACGCCGGGCACGAAGATGGCGAGATCATAGATCCGCTGCTGGATCTGGTGGGAAAGCGCGGCCCGCTTGTCCATGTCGAACTCGACGTTGTAGGCGTCGATCAGGCTATCGAGCGCTTTGTCAGCCACGTTGAACAGGTTGTTGGTCTGGGGCTTGTTGGCGTTGTCGGAGTGGAAGGACTCCCAGTATTGCGGATAGAGACCGCCGCCCCCCCAGCCAAGCCAGGCCGCCTCGTGTTTCTTCTCCAGCATCACCTTGAAGCCGGTGGCGCCATCCACCAGATTGAGCTCCAGATCCAGGCCCGCCTTCTTGGCCTCTTCCTTGAGCACGGTCAGCCGCTTGGAGTGCTCCTGGCTGGTGTAGGTGAGGGCCAGGGTGAGCCGCTCTCCCTTGTCGTTTTGCAGGATGCCGTCCGGTCCCTGCTTGCCGTAGCCGCCCTTGGCGAAGTACTCCCGTGCCTTGGCGATGTCGTAGGCCCGCTCAGGGAGCGCGATGTCGGTGAAGGCCCCGAAGCCTGAGCCGAAGGTGGTAGCGCGGTCATAGTCGCCGTGCAGCACCGTCTCTATCATCTTGTCGATGTTGAAGGCGTGCTGGATACCGAGCCGCACGTTGAGATCCGCCAGCTTGGGATTGGCCACGTTGAGGTGAACCCCCTGCCCCCCCTGCTTGGTGTCGGTCATGGCCATCACCTTCTGCACGTATCCCTGCTTGTACTCCGGGGTGACCGCCTTCTCATGCCACCAGTTGGGCAGGATCATCTCGAAGGTGTCCAGCTCCCCCTTGAGGAAGTGGCGGAACGCGATGTTGTGGTCGCGGATCACCTGCACCTTGATGGTGTCGAGGTTGAACCTGTGCTGGTTGTAGCGATCGTCTTTTGCCCACCACTCCTTCTGCTTGCTGAAGGTCACGGACTTGCCCTTCTTCACGTCGCTCATCACGTAGGGGCCCGTGGTGGGTACCACGGCCCAGTTGTACTGCTTCACCCAGTTCGGGCCCATCTTGTAGTAGTGCTTGGGCTGGGGCCACAGCTCGGTGGTGTTGAGGAGATCGAGCTTGGCCTTGCGGCTGCCCGCCTTGACCAGGATGGTGTGGTCGTCAATCTTCTCCACCGCCACCACCTCGGTGGTGTAGTAGTTGTTGAACCAGGGGCCCTTGATGTCCTTGGAGCGCATCATCTCGTAGCCGAAGGTGTAGTCATCGGCAGTGACCGGCTTGCCGTCGGACCACTTGGCGCGCGGGTCGAGTTTGAAATAGACGGTCTGGCTGTCCGGCGCGATGGCCCAGGCATTCGCCAGGGCCGGAATGGGGTTGCCCGTGTTGGGATGGAAGCTGATGAGCCTCATCTGGTTGTCGAGGATGAAGGAGCGGAACGAGCCGTTGGAATCCGGCCCCACGGTGCGAAACGTCAACGGGAAGCTGTCGACGAAGAGATTGAGGTTGCCGCCGGGCAGCGCCTTGGGAGAGGCGAACACGGGGTCGGTGTCGTTGGTCTCCCACGTCAGATCCGCGGGCAGGCTGGCCGCCCACACCCAGGATCCGTTCAACAGCAGAAAGAGAGCACCTGTCCATTTGATTTTATTGTTCATGTTTGACTTCCTGGTCATGCCCCTGCACTGGGGGCGTCTTCATTAAGGGTCCTGTCGATGTGCCCTGGCAAGGCGCCACCGCTCACTGATAACGGGTAAATTTGCGCGGATCGAACGCCTCCCGGATGGCCTCCCCGATGAAGGAGACCATGATGAGCACCAGACTCACCGCCGCCACCACCGAACTCACGATCCAGATGGCGTCGAGGTTGTTGATCCCCTGGGAGAGCAGCTCCCCCCAGCTCGGGGTCGGCGGCGCCAGGCCAAAGCCCAGGTAGTCCAGCGCCGTCAGGGTGGAGATGTTGCCCACCACGGCAAACGGGGCCAGGGTGACGATCATCATCAGGGTATTGGGCAGAATATGGTTGAAGATGATGCGCCGGGTACTCGCCCCCTGGGCCCGCGCCGCCATCACGTAGTCCCGTGCCCGCTCCTTGTAGGTGAGGGTGCGCATGTACCAGGTGATCCCCATCCAGCCGAACAGCACGTTGATGCCGACGAACAGGCCGAAGTTCGGCTTGGCCAGGGAGACCAGGATCATGATGACGTAGAGGAAGGGCACCTGGGACCAGATCTCGATGAAACGCTGCATCAGGAGATCGAATCGACCGCCGAGGAACCCCATCATGCAGCCGATGCTGACCCCGATGACATAGCTCGCCACCAGCGCGATGAAGGCAAAGCCGATGGCGATGCGAAAGCCGTAGACCAGCCGTGCCAATACGTCGCGACCGCTGGTGTCGGTGCCGAGGAAGTGGCGCTCCACCAGGCTCGGGGCATAGGGCGGATAGGCCTCCTCCTTGAAGTCCTGCTCATAGGGGTTCCAGGGGACCAGGGGCAGCAACACCCAATCCCCCTTCCCTTCCTTCGCAAATTGGCTCTTGAGCTGGCGGTAGTTGGTCTCGTACTCGTAGTCGAGCCCGAAGTGCTGGCCCGGGATCACGTCCCCATAGGTGGGGAAATAGAGCTCCCCCTGATAGCTCACCGCCAGGGCCCGGCTGTTGACCAGCAATTCCGCCAGCAGAGAGATGACCACCAGGACCGAAAAGATGACAAAGGAGTAGTAGCCGCGCTTTATCGACTTGAAGCGCTTGAGTTTTTTCAGAGTTACCGGATTCAGGTTCATGCTCACTCTCCAAACCGCACGCGGGGATCGACCAAGGCAACGCAGATGTCGGAGACAATGTTCCCCACCAGCATCAGCATGGAGGTGATGGCCAGAATGCCCATGACGGTGGGGTAATCCCGCTCGACAATGGCCTCATAACCGAGCAGGCCGATGCCGTCGATGTTGAAGATGGTCTCGATGAGGAAGGAGCCCCCGAAGAAGACGGTGAGCACCGACCCTAAGTGACTCGCGATGGGGATCAGGCTGTTGCGCATGGCGTGATCGGTCACCGCCTTGCGAAACGGCAGCCCCTTGGCCACGGCGGTGCGCACGTAATCCGCCGACAGGTTCTCCATCAGGCTGTTCTTCATGGTCATGGTGAGGATGGCGAAATCCCCGATGGCGTAGGCGATGAGCGGCAGCAGGGCGTGGGCGAAGACGGTACGGATCTGATCCCAGCTGCTCTCCATCCCGTCAAACTCGTCCCCCGGGAAGCCCCCCATGGGCAGCCACTCCAGATGGAACGCAAAGACGGTGATGAGGAAGATCCCCACCACGTAGGCGGGCAGCGCATAGGCCATGTAGATGAGCATGGAGCTCAGGGAATCGAAGCGGCTGTTGTGCCTGAGCGCCTTGGCCACCCCGAGCGGGATGGAGACGGCATAACTCAGCAGAAAGGTGGCGAGCCCGAAGAAGGCGGTCACCGGCAACCTCTCCTTGATGAGATCCCACACCGGCTCGTAATAACGGGTCGACTCCCCGAGATCCAGCACCGCCAGCTTCTGCAACCAGTCCCAGTAGGCGACCAGCATGGGCTTGTCGAGACCGTAGAACGCCTTGAGCTCTTCAATCTGTTCGTCGGAGAGTGCCTGCGCCCCCTTGCTGCCACTGGAGCGGCCTGACTCGTTTTGCGAGACCTGCGCCTGCAGCAGCATGCGCTCGACCGGGCCGCCCGGCACGAAGCGGGTGATGGTGAAGACGAGCAGGGTGATACCGAGAAACGTCGGGATGATCAAAAGCATCCGACGTAGGAAATACGACAGCATGGTGGAACCTCGTCCTTGTTGTTCTTTTATGGCCAGTCACATCCGGTGACGGGCCTATCCTTACCTGGCATTACTCACTGAATTGACTGGCATTGACAGACAATCCGGCTCGGTCACTGTAAAAGCTCTGCAACAAAAATCAAGTAGAACCCGGTCTGCGACCGGGAATGTCCCCCCGCAGCATATCCCGCGGATGATTTTTTCCAAAAAACCCAACTTCAATATAAAAAACTGCTACGCCTACCCGTCCAACTCGATTTTAATTATTAAAAAATTAATTACACAGGTGTTTTAATCCATATCAAGCAGAACAAAATCAACAAGTTAACGGTAAGTCGGACTGCTTTCTTATTTACCTATAGAAGAGGGATAGCCGCCCCCACCCTCCGTTCCCCGGAAAACGCTCTCGCCACAAAAGCAGATGAAAATACTACAAAAAACCGTTTTCTCGATATCGACACTGGAGTGACAAGCGACTTATCGATAAGTTCAAAAATAATCAATAAAATTGTAAAAATCGAACCTAACAACATCTTTACATAAGTTGACGCGGCATTTACGGAATAAAACGCCAAAAATATTCCATCAAGTGCATATTCCCATCTAATTCCCTCTACTGCCCCCATCCCCGCCGCTCCATTTGACGTCCATCACCAAACCTTGATAAGCCTTACGCACCGCTCCAACGAGGGCGGTAATGGAAGCAAACAAAAAACAATCAGGAAGGATACTAGCGATGCTTAGGAAAAGCAGACTCTCTGCTGCCGTAGCGTTTGCCTTGGCGAGCGCGGCAGTAGTGGCCACCCCTGTCCTGGCCGAAGAGGGCCAGAACGTCGAAAAACTGCAAAAAATCAAGGTCACCGGCTCGCGGATCTCCCGAGTCGATGTGGAAGGCGCCACCCCGGTCGTCTCCGTGACCAAGGCGAAGATCGAGCAATCCGGTCAGCAGACCGTCGCCGATTACCTCAAGCAGGCCTCCTATAACTCCTTTGGCGGCGTCTCCCCGGCCTCCGGCAGCTCCTTCCAGTCCCAAGCCACCGTCGGCCTGCGCGGCCTGGGTTCAGAGCGTACTCTGGTCCTGCTGAACGGCAAGCGGGTGGCGGGCTCCCCCACCATGGGCGGCACCTCCATCAACCTCAACACCATCCCCATGGCCGCCGTTGAGCGGGTCGAAGTCAACCTGGACGGCGGCTCCGCCATCTACGGTTCCGACGCCATCGGTGGTGTCATCAACGTGGTGCTCAAAGAGGGCTATGAAGGCCTGAGCTTCCAGGGACGCCTTGGCTCCCCGACCGAAGACGGCGGTGACGAGAAGAGCGGCTCCATGGTCGCGGGGATCAACGGCGAGAAGGGCTCCCTGATGGCGGTCTACGAGCACGACAAGAAGGACGTCATCTACAGTCGCGATCGGGACTATCTTGCCAAGCAGGGCAACGACTCCCCCAACGCCTACGGCCGCAACGTGGAAGGGATCACCGGCCTCGATGCAAACGGGGATGGCATCTGGAAATACGGCCCGCTGGCCGGCGCCACCAATGCCGATGGCACCTGTAAGTCCCCCTTCGTCGGGTTCGAGGACGGCTGTAACTTCAACTACGGCCAGGTCAAGGCCACCACGGCCTCCCGCAGCCGTGACACCCTGTACGTGAACGGTCGCTACCACATCAACGACAACGTCGACTTCGTGCCGCAGATCATCGGCTCCCGGGTCGAGAGTTTCGGCCGCTACGCCCCGGCCGCCGGTGCCTTCACCATTGACCCGGCCAACCCGAAGAACGCCCAGTTCTTCGCCGACAACGGCCTGGATGCCGCCGCCACCCAGGGTCTGGGTGAAGCTGCCTATGCCTACTACCGCTTCAACAACGTCGGCCCCCGCGACAACTTGGTCACCGACATGACCGGCAGCATGAACCTGGGCTTCGAGGGTACCATCACCACTGAAAGCGTCGGCGACATGCAGTGGAACGCCGGCTACATGTACTCCAAGACCGACAACAAGGAGAACGGCACCGGTTACGTACTGAAGTCCGCCGCCCAGCAGGCGGTCGCCGACGGCAAGTTCGTCGGTGGCGAGTTCGACGCCTCCACCACGGCCTCCATGGCCGCCGACACCAGCCGCCGCTCCACCATGGACTTCTACCAGTGGTACGCCGGTGTCCAG
The DNA here is from genome assembly GCF_017939245.1 of Aeromonas sp. PrichA-15. Lineage (NCBI taxonomy): Bacteria > Pseudomonadati > Pseudomonadota > Gammaproteobacteria > Aeromonadales > Aeromonadaceae > Aeromonas > Aeromonas sp. PrichA-15. The sequence goes on from NZ_JAGKRH010000247.1 coordinate 17,136, forward strand.
TGGGACATGGGTGAACTGCCGGCCGGTCCGGTCAGCTGGTATGCCGGTGCCGAGTACAACGACTGGGTCTATGCCGACAAATACGACGCCCAGTCCGAAGCCGGCAACATCATCGGCTCCGCAGGCAACTCCTCCGGTGGCGTGCGTGACGTGACTGCCGCCTACATCGAGTCCCTGGTGCCCATCACCGAGCAGATCGAGCTGAACGTGGCCGGTCGCTTCGACAAGTACAGCGACTTCGGCAGCGCCTTCTCCCCCAAGGCGAGCCTGCGTTACCAGCCGCTGGACAACCTGATGCTGCGCACCTCCTGGTCCCGTTCGTTCCGCGCCCCCAGCCTGAGCGACCTCTACTCGGCTGACTCCTACTCCGCCGACTGGGCCAAGGACTATGTCTACTGCGAGGCCAACGGCATCTCCGCTGCCGACTGCCCGAACCGCCAGTACGACACCACCCGTACCTCCAACGAGGAGCTGAAGGAAGAGACCGCGGACACCTGGAACTTCGGGGTGGCCTACAGCCCGGTGGATGACCTGAACCTCTCCCTGGACTACTACACCATCAAGATCGAGGACGTGATCCAGCTGAACTCCCTGCAGTCCGTCATCTATGACGAGCTGAACAGCGGCGGCTCCAGCTACATCACCCGCAACAGCCAGGGCAAGATCAGCGGCGCCATCGCGCCCATGGTCAACCTGGGCACCCTCAAGACCTCGGGTCTTGATCTGAAGGTGGACTACAAGTACGACCTGAACTACGCCACCATCCGCTACGACCTGGGCGGTACCTACATCCTCGAGTACGAGGAAGGTCTGTACGCCGGTGGCCCCGTCATCGACAAGATCGGCCAGAACGGTCTGCCGCAGCTGCGCTTCAGCTCCGGTGTCGGCGTCAATGTTCCCCAATGGTGGAACATGGATACCTACCTGAGCGCGAACTACATCGACTCCCAGAGCCAGGACTATATCGCCGATACCGGTGAGGAAGTGGGCCACATCGCGTCCCAGACCACCTGGAACCTGAACGTCGGCGTGGATGCTCCCTGGGATGGCAAGATCCAGGTCGGGGTGAAGAACATGTTCAACTCGGGCCCGTCCCTCGAGAGCGATGGCTTCACCTATAACGAAGATCTCTACAGCATCGACGGTCGCATCTACTACCTCGACTACAGCCAGAAGTTCTAATTCACCTGCAGATGACAAGCCGGCCCGTTCGGGCCGGCTTTGCCCAAGGTCCCAAGGAAGTTACGGAGATAGGGTAATCCTATGAAGACAAGGACAATTACAATGAAGAAAGCGCTCCTCGGCAGCCTGATTTCGGCTGCCTTGCTGACCAGCTTCAATCTGAGTGCCGCCACCGCCGGTCAGGCCGTGGACGCTCAAGCCGCCACCGACAATGCATCCAAAGTTTCCCAGCAGAAGATCGACAGCTACGCCGAGTCTGCCGAGTCTGCCCTGGCCCAGTACAAGGCCGCCCTGCGCCAGGTGGACAGCCTGCGCGCCTACAACGAGCAAGTGGGCAAGATGGTCGACTCCCAGAGCGCCGAACTCGCCTCCATGCAAAAGCAGATCGCCCAGATCGACCAGACCAGCACCGAAGTGGTGCCCTTGATGCTCAAGATGATCGACTCCCTCGAGCAGTTCGTCTCCCTGGATCTGCCGTTCCAGAAGGTGGAGCGTGAGGACCGCGTGGCGGCCCTGACCGATCTCATGAACCGGGCCGACGTCACCATCTCCGAGAAGTACCGCAAGATCCTCGAGGCCTACCAGATCGAGGAGGGCTTCAGCCGCACCATCGAAGCCTACAAGGCGAGCCTGGACAAGGATGGGGACGAGAAGACCTACGAGTTCCTGCGCGTCGGCCGCATCGCCCTGCTCTACCAATCCCCGGATGGCAACGAGACCGGCATGTGGAACAAGCAGACCCGCCAGTGGGAAGAGTTGCCCCAGGAGTATCGCAGTGCGGTTGAACAAGGCCTTCGCATCGCGAAGAAGCAGGCGCCCCCCGCCCTCATCAAGCTGCCGGTTCAAACTGCGGAGAAAGCATCATGAAAGGAATCAAACTTGCCATCGCCTCGCTGATCGCGGGCGCTACCCTGGTCACCCTGCCGGTGACCGCCGCCGAGAAACCGGTGGATCTCAACGCCCTGCTCAATCAGGTCAAGGCTGCCAGCACCAGCGAATCCCAGCTCAACAAGGAGCGGGAAGCCCGCTTCCTGGCTGACAAGAACGAACAGGGGGCCCTGCTCGCCAAGGCCAAGGCGGATCTCGCCGCCGAAGTCGCCAGGGGCGAAAAGCTCAAGGCCACCTTCGATGCCAACGACAAGCAGCTCACCGAGCTGACCGAGACCCTGCGCCAGCGCTCCGGCAACATGGGCGAGATGTTTGGCGTGCTGCGCCAGTTCGCCGGTGAATTCAAGGGGATCTTCAATGCCTCCGCCCGCCGGGTCGAACATCCCGAGCAGACTGCCCTGCTGACTCGCCTGGCCGAGAGCAAGGAACTGCCCTCCAGCGATGACCTGACCGCCTTCTGGACCACCACCCTCAGCCGCATGGTCGACGGTGGCAAGGTGAGCCAGATCCCTGCCACCGTGGTCTACGGCGAGGGCAACCAGGCCCAGAAGACCGTGACCCAGATCGGTGAGTTCAACACCGTCTCCGAAGGCAAGTACCTCACCTTCGTGCCGGAGACCGGCAAGTTCGAACAACTCTCCCGCCAGCCCGAGAACGCGGTGCTGGAACCGGTCGCCAAGTTTGAACAGGGTGGCGGCAGCGTCGAACCCATCTTCATCGACCCGTCCCGCGGCGTGATCCTCTCCCTGCTGGTGCAATCGCCGACCCTCAAGGAGCGCATCGATCAGGGTGGCTCCGTGGGTTACGTGATCCTGGCGCTGGGTGTCATCGGTACCCTGCTGGCCCTGTTCTGCGGCGCCCGTCTCTCCCTCATCGGCGGTGCCATGCGCAAGCAACTGAAATCCGAGCAGATCATCAAGGGCAACCCCATCGGCGAGATGCTGGGAGCCTACCAGAGCCATCGTGGCGACAACATCGAGGATCTGGAATCCAAGCTCGACGAGATCATCCTGCGCAACGTGCCCAAGCTGGAGAAGGGCATCAGCCTCATCAAGCTGATCGCCTCCGTCGCCCCGCTGCTGGGCCTGCTGGGTACCGTGGTCGGGATGATTGCCACCTTCCAGGCCATCACCCTGTTCGGTACCGGCGATCCCAAGCTGATGGCGGGCGGTATCTCCGAGGCCCTGGTGACCACCATGCAGGGTCTGGTCGTGGCCGTGCCCATGCTGTTCCTCTACACCATCGTGCAGACCCAGAGCCGCCGTCTGATCCAGGTACTGGAAGAGCAGAGCGCCGGTTTCGTTGCCCGTTATCAGGAACGTCTGCACGCCGCCAAAGCCGCAGCCTAAGGAGTCACCCATGTGGTTCTGGTTGATTGAAGAAGTCGAGTCGGTCCGCCGGTTTCTGGGATTGGGGGGCGACGTACTGGTCGCCCTGTTCTTCCTGACCCTGATGATGTGGGCCCTGCTGCTGGAGCGCTGGTTCTACTTCATGGCGGTCTATCCCCAGCAGGTGAAACAGACCAAGACGGCCTGGCTGGCCCGCACCGATCACCTCTCCTGGTCCGCCAGGCAGATCCGCCGCGAGCTGGTCTCCCAGGTCGCCATGGCGGTGGACAAGGGGATGCCGGTCATCAAGGTGCTGATCGCCCTCTGCCCGCTGATGGGGCTGCTCGGGACCGTGGTAGGCATGGTGCAGGTGTTCGATACCCTGGCCATCACCGGCACCGGCTCCCCCAGGGCGATGGCCTCGGGGATCTCCAAGGCGACGGTACCGACCATGGCGGGCATGATTGCCGCCCTTTCCGGCCTGTTTTTTGTCAGCCGGCTCGATCACAAGGCCAAGCTGGCCGTGCAGAAGCTGGAAGACAACCTGAAACACGGCTGATGCAGGATGCACATCCCCGGCCGGGCCATGCCCGCCGGGGCACAGAACAAGCAAGGAGTTTTTGCCATGAGAAAACGTCACAGCGACAGCGGTGCTGACGAGGCGGCCATCGATTTGACCCCCATGCTGGACATCGTGTTCATCATGCTGATCTTCTTCATCGTCACCACCTCGTTCGTCAAGGAGTCCGGCGTGGAGATCAACCGCCCGAGCGCCAGCACGGCCGAAACGGTGAAGAAGGGGAACATCATGGTCGCGGTCCGCGAGAACGGCCAGGTCTGGGTCGACAAGCGCATCGTCGAAGTGGGCGCGGTGCGTGCCAACATCGAGCGGCTGCGGGCGGAGAACCCGGAAAGCGCCGTGGTGATCCAGGCCGACAGCGAATCCCGTTCCGGTCTGGTGGTGCAGGTCATGGACCAGATCCGCATGGCCGGTGTCCAGAACATCTCCATCGCCGCCGACAAGAGCAGCTGATGCCGGAGCGAATGCCATGAGATACCTGATATCGTTAGCGGTCTCCTGCGTGGTGGTGTTCTTCCTGTTCCTGGGAATGAACAAGCTCATCACGCCGGATCACCGGGAGCTGACGGAGCGGGAGGACGTCACCATGACCGACTTCATCCGCCTCAAGCCTCAGGAGACCTTGCAAGAGAAACAACGCGAGCTGCCCAAACCGCCGCCCCCGAAACGCCCGCCGCCCCCGCCCGAGATGGAGGTGGCGAGCACGGACAGGCCGAAGATGGACAGCTCCCCCATGGACATGCCCAAACTCGACATCCCGGTCAACATCGGTGGCGGCAACGCCCTGGGTGCCTACAGCACCGGCGGCGGTGGCGGCGGCATGGGTGGCAACAACGGCGCCATCCCGATGGCGACCTTCGAGCCCATGATGCCCCGCAAGGCGGCCCTGGCCGGTCTCGCATCCGGCAAGGTACTGGTGGAGTTCACCGTCACCGAGCGCGGTACCGTGAGCAACATCCGCATCGTCAAGGAAGAGCCCCGCAGCTATGACCTCGGCAAGGCGGCGCGCCAGACCATCGCCAAGTGGACCTTCAAGCCGGCCATGGTGGACGGCAAGCCGCAGGCCAGTCGCATGCAGCAAGAGATCGAGTTTGCGACCAACTAAGGAGGGTGGCGATGAAAAAGTTACATACCCTGATCCTCGCCCCGGTGGCCATGGCGGTGCTGCTCAGCACCGCCACCTGGGCCGCCGAACAACCCGCCCTGTCTGACCGCGCCTACCGCGCGGTCAACAAGGCCCAGGCGTTGATCACCGAGAAGAAATACGGCGAGGCCAATGCCAAGCTGCAGGAGGCGCTGTCCGGCGCTGGCGAGCGGGTCTACGACAAGGGGGTCATTTTGCAGACCCTGGGCTTCGTGGCGGCGCAGCAGGAGAAGTACGGTCAGGCGACCAAGTACTTCGCCGACGCCATCGCCACCGGCGGCCTGCCGCCCCCGGTGGCCCAGCAGGTGCGCTACAACCTGGCCCAGCTCTACATGGCGGAGGGGAACTTCAAGGGTTCCATCAACACCATGAAGGAGTGGTTCGCAAACCTCGGCAAGGACGAGAAGCCGACCCCGCATGCCTACATCACCCTGGCCAACGCCCATGTGCAGCTCAAGCAGTACAGGGAAGCCATTCCGGCAGTGGACAACGCGATCAAGCTCTCCGCGGGCAAGGCGCCGGAGTCCTGGTACCTGCTGAAGATGGCGGCCCACTACGAGCTGAAACAGTACAAGCCGGCCACCGAGGTGCTGACCGCCCTGGTGGACCGCTACCCGGAGAAGAAGAAGTACTGGACCCAGCTCTCGGCCATGCACATGCAGGCGGGCAACGATGCCAAGGCCCTGGCGGCACTGGAAGGGGCCTACAACCTCGGCATGCTGACCGAGGCCAACGAGTTGCAGCGGCTCGCCAACTACCTCGCCTTCGCCGGCATTCCCCACCGCGCCGCCCGCGTGATGGAGAAAGCCATGAAGGAGGGGCAGATCGAGAGCACCGCGGCCAACTACAAGACGCTGGCCAACTACTGGCATCAGGCCAAGGAGCTGGACCCGGCCATCGACACCCTGGCCAAGTCCTACAAGCTGGCCCCCAATGCCGAGCTGCAGCTCAAGATGGCGCGCATGATGATCCAGAGCAAGCGCTACCAGGATCTGGTGGCCTTCGCCGCCAAGCCTGCCGCCAACGCCAGCGGCGAGCAGCGGGCGGATCTGAAGTTCCTGACCGGGGTCGCCTATTTTGAGCAGCAAAAGCCCAAGGAGGCGCTCTCCGCCTTCACTCAGGCCGCCCAGAATGGCAACGTCAGTGGTCGTGCTTCCCCCTGGATCAGCTTCTTGAAAGAGCAGCAGGGCGGCGCCGTCACCCAATAAAGCTGCGCGGCCCGGCTGGCGGGACGGGGATCTCCCCGACTCGGCATCCGGGCCGCGACACATCGACAAGGGGTCACCCCGCAGATTGCCTTGGTGGCAATTGGCCGCTCTTCGGAGCGGTCTTTTTTATGGCACCGCCCCTGCCCTTTTCCCCCTCCTTCTCCTGATACAAGGTACAAAAAAATCCGGAGCCTGGGCTCCGGATTGGGTCATTGCCTTGCGAGAGAACAGGCCATGCAAAGTGCCGGCCTGCCGCTCAAACGGTCATCAGTAGCTGCACACCAGCTTCCAGCTGCCGTCGCCCACTCTGAGTTCGCTGCTGGTATAGCAGCCTGGACAACTCAGTAGCTGCATATCAGTTTCCAGCTGCCATCGCCCGTCTTGGGCTCGCTGCTGGTCCACCAGTTGGCCTGCCACACCGCCTTGCCGTTGGTCATGCGGTCGTTGCCATTGGCGTGATCCCCGCGCGGCCAGGTCGGATAGGCATTGTAGTCCGCCGGGTTGACGTTCTGGCTGGCACAGGTGGTGCCACCGCTGCCGCCGTCACCACCACCACTGCTGCCCAGCACCGCCTCGGCCAGGGCCGGGAAGTCGGACTTCAGACCTATGGTCTGGCTGCCGGCAATCAGGCGCATGCCGCTCGGCACGCCGGCGGCCGGCAGGTAGTAGGTCATGGCCACTTCCACGTCGGTGCCCGGCGTCCAGGCTTTCCAGGCCGGCAGCGTCAGAGCCACCTTGTGGAAGTCCTTCTCATTGGCGATGCCGTCCGAGTTCTGGTTGCCACCGCTCTCCACCACTTTCAGTCCCATGCCGCTCTGGTCGGTGATGGTGTCTGAGGTGGAGGTGGGGACCAGGAACTCGATGCGGGTGCCGCCCGGAATGGTCTGGGTCGATTTGCTGGTGAGCTTGAGGGTCGGGTTGATCGGGTAGTTGGAGTCCCCTTCCTTGAAGCCGGAGAGGCTCACGCCGATGTCGAGCTGGGCGGCCGGCGCCGGCAGATCGTTCTGCTTCAGGGCCGCCTTGTCGGCCTTGCTGAACTTCTCGTAGGCGAGGCTGGTGAGGGTGCTGCCCATCACGTACTCGTTCTTCGCGGCATCGAAGTCATAGTCCCCCGCCATCTCCCAGAACATGACGCCCCCCAGGCCCCGCTTGACGATGTAGTCGAGCTTGTGACCCATCTTAAATGCGAAAGGGGACTCCCTCCGACGTAGGTGGGAGGGGAATTTCGCCGGGGCGTCAGCCCCGCTGGTTTTGAATGTATTGCTTGATCACCTCCAACGGTGCTCCGCCGCAAGAGCCCGCAAAGTAAGAGCGTGACCAGAGTACGGGTTTGCTGTAAGCACCTCTCAAGTCCAGAAATTCATTACGCAGTCGCCTTGATGTGACCGCCTTTAACGAGTTCACCAGTACCGATAGCTGCACCGTTGGCGCGTACTCTATCAGCATGTGAACATGATCAGCCTCTCCGTCACACTCTTTCAGTTCCGCACCAAAACCTCTGCAAACCTCTGCCGCACACTGACCGAATGAAGCGTGATGCAGATCCCCCAGTATCGGCTTTCGATACTTGGTAATAAACACCAAATGTACGTGCAAAACGTAGGCCGCATGGCGTGATTTATTAATTTTAGTGAATTGCATTCTGTCACTCAATCGGGCATTAATAGATATGGCAATAATGCTGCACACTGAGCGCTAAATGCAAATTCTGAAAGCCTACAAATTCCGACTCGAACCGACAGCCCAACAAGCGCAACGCCTGCGCCAGTTGGGCGGTTGTGCTCGTTATGTCTGGAATCACGGGCTGGCAGAAACCAAACGCATTCTGGA
>NZ_JAGKRH010000248.1:0-452 GCF_017939245.1 Aeromonas sp. PrichA-15
CTTGGTCATTGATGCCACCGGCCTCAAGGTCTATGGCGAAGGCGAATGGAAAATTCGCAAACACGGCAAGGAGAAGCGACGAGTGTGGCGCAAGCTCCACTTGGCGGTGGATGCCACAACCCATGCGGTCATCGCTGCCGAAGTCAACCTGGAGACGGTGGCGGATAACGAGGTGTTACCGACGTTGCTCAACCCCTTACGACGCAAGATAAAACAGGTCAGCGCCGATGGTGCGTATGACACCAAGGCCTGTCATGCGCTACTGAAGAAGAAGGGGGCGAAAGCCACCATACCGCCGAGAAAAAATGGTTCTTCGCGGGATCCTGGGAAAGTGGAAGTTGACAGACAGGGTGCTGGTAAACTGGTTGTCTCCAAACACACCACCACCATCACCCTGCTGTCGCCGTGCATCATATTGATATTGCCTCCTTCTGGCCAGGTTATACCGTCAT
>NZ_JAGKRH010000027.1:0-57117 GCF_017939245.1 Aeromonas sp. PrichA-15
AGGGTCTTTGAGTTCAGAGAAGAATTGAGTAAATGCAGCATGGTGGTTCATCGCGAAACTCCCGTAAAAGAGAGTATAAGATCACACCCAGATCGGTCGGTCAAATCCTCTTAACATTGCTTCAAAACGTTCACGATCTCGCCCTGGGGGGATCCTGGCGAGTGCAAACTACCCGATGCACACGAGTGTGCTGGAAGGGGTGAACAACAAGATCAAAGTGATAAAGCGCATGGCATATGGATTTAGGGACTCAGAATACTTTTTTCTGAAAATCAAGGCGGCCTTCCCCGGAAAGCCGCGATGAACCGAAAAAATGCGGCACCGTGGGAGGAAGACCATCCCCGCAACGAGGCGGTGACGGCGCTCAAGGCCGGTGAACTGAAGCAATGGAAGAAAGACTCCGGCTATCACCAGCGCTCGATAGCCGAGACCGCCATGTACCGGTTCAAGCAACTCATCGGGCCAACGCTGAGCCTGCGGAACTACAACGCCCAGGTGGGCGAAATCCTGGCTGGCGTGAAGGTGATGAACAAGCTGATAGGGCTTGGTATGCCTGTTCGCCAGCCAGTGAATTGAGTGGTATCAACGGGTTGGGGAACGGCCATCCAGCGACGGATTTGATCAACAACGCCGCTTCCAGGTAGTGGTGGCCATGGTGCTGGGCGCGCTGGTCGGGGCGCTCATGGGAGAGCAAGCCACGGTGTTTGCGCCGCTCGGCACCCTGTTTATCCAGCTGATCAAGATGCTGGTGATCCCGCTGGTGGCGGTGGCCATCCTGTCCGGGGCCGCCAACCTGGGGGCCAGTCCCGCTGCTGGCAAGATTGGCGTCACCACGCTCGCCTTCTTCCTCGGCACCTCCGCACTGGCGGTGTTCCTGGCGCTGGTGATGGGTCAGGTGTTCAAACCCGGTGTGGGCGTTGACTTTGGCGCCACCGCGGCCATGTTCTCCGGCGACTACGCCGACAAGGGTGCACTGCCCGATGCGGTGGCCACCCTGCTTGGCATGATCCCGACCAACGTGTTCAGCGCCTTGAACGAGGCCAACATCCTGCAGATCCTGGTGTTCTGCATGTTCCTCGGCATCGCCCTGGCCAAGCAGCCCCGCGAGCGCGCCAAGCCGCTGGTGGACGGGCTCAACACCCTGGTGGACGCCTTCGTCTGGATGATCAACAAGGTGATGCTGATCGCCCCCATCGGCGTCTTCGGCCTGATGGCCGACGCCATCGGCACCTACGGATTTGACGTGCTGACTCTGGTGCTCAAGCTGTTCGTCGTCTATGTCGCCGCCATCCTCATCTTCGGCTTCGTGGTCTATCCGCTGCTGATCGCGTTCTTCTCCAACACACCGGTACGCAAGTACTTCTCCGCGATGAAGAAGCCGCAGATCGTGGCCTTCTCCACCGCCTCTTCCATGGCGACCCTGCCGGTCAACATGGAGACCTGCGAGCGCGATCTGAAGGTGACCAACGCCACCGCTTCCTTCGTGCTGCCGCTGGGCGCCACCATCAACATGAGCGGCAATGCCATCTATTACGGCCTGGTCGCCATCTTCTTCGCCCAGGTCTATAACATCGATCTTTCCATGGGTGCCTGGGCGGCGATCATCGTCACCTCCACCCTGGGTGCCATCGGTCAGGCCGGTGTACCGGGCCCGAGCTTCCTGGTGGTTGCCGTGCTGCTGGCGGCCGGGATTCCCATCGAGGGTCTGCCGCTGCTGTTCGCGCTGGATCGTCTGTTCGACATGATCCGCACCGCGCTGAACATCACCGGCGATGCGGCCTGTGCCATCATCGTCGATCGCTACAGCCCGGATTACGATCCGAACCGCTGGAGCAAGGAGGCCTGATATCGGTCGTCCACGATGCATGACAAGAGGGAGGCTTCAAGCCTCCCTCTTTCATTTGTGTCTATTTGCTGGCGGTGTTCCCCGCTCGCCTCGCCCGTCTGCGTGCCTCAGGGGGAGAGGTGTGCCAGGGCCTGGCGGCAGCGCTGTTCGGCCGCCTCCAGCTCCAGCAGGACCATCTGGATATCTTCCAGCTGTTGCTGCAGGGTCTCCCGCTTGTCGGCTACCAGCCCCAGCATGGTCTGCAACTGGGAGCGGCTGCTCTTGTCCGCATCGTAGAGATCGAACAGCTCCCGGATCTCTGCGAGGCTGAAGCCCAGACGCTTGCCACGCAGGGTCAGCTTGAGCCGCACCCTGTCCTGACGGCTGTAGATCCTGTGCTGTCCCTGGCGGGTCGGGTTGAGCAGGCCCTGATCCTCGTAGAAGCGGATGCTGCGGGTGGTCACATCGAACTCGCGAGCCAGTTCGCTGATGCTGAAGGTGCGGGTGTCGTCCCTGGATTTGGTCATGGGGCTGTCTTGGCTGCCATCTGGTTGTCAATGCAGGCTGGCACCTTACCCAAACGTCAACTTCCCCGCAAGTCTTGTTCCTGTCGCGGTCGCGGCATATGTTATCCCGATGTAACAAGGAGAGTGCTATCGATGGATATCGTGATTGTGGCGGCCAAACGTACCCCCATGGGGGCTTTCCAGGGGGCCCTGAGTGTGCTCGGGGCCCCCGAGCTTGGCGCCTGCGCCATCCGCGCCGCGCTGGCGCAGGCCGGGATGACGGGGGAGCAGGTCAATGAGGTCTATATGGGCAACGTGCTGAGCGCAGGGGCCGGCCAGGCGCCAGCCCGCCAGGCGGCGCTCAAGGGGGGGCTGCCGGACAGCGTGCCCTGCACCACCATCAACAAGGTATGCGGCTCCGGCATGAAGGCAGTGATGCTGGCGGCGGACAGCCTGCGTCTGGGGGAGGCCGAGGTCGTGGTGGCGGGGGGCATGGAGAGCATGAGCCGCGCCCCCTATCTGCTGGACAAGGCGCGCAGCGGTTTTCGCATGGGGCACCAGAGCGTGCTCGATCACATGTTCCTGGACGGCTTGCAGGATGCCTACGAAGGCCATCTCATGGGGCATTACGCCCAGTTGAGTGCCGATCGCAGCGGACTGATCCGGGCCGATATGGATGCCTTTGCCATCGCCTCCCTGGAGCGGGCGCTGACGGCGCAGCGCAGCGGTGCCTTTGCCGCGGAACTGGCTCCCGTCATGACCTCTGAGGATACCCTGCTGCTGGCCGAGGATGAGCAACCGGGCAAAGCCAGGCCCGACAAGATCCCCGGCCTCAAGCCGGCCTTCAGCAAGCACGGCACCATCACGGCGGCCAATGCCAGTTCCATCTCGGACGGGGCGGCAGCCCTGGTGCTGATGCGGGGGGAGACCGCTGCCCAGCTCGGATTGCCGGTGCTGGCCAGGGTAGTGGGTTACCAGAGTCACGCCGCCTTGCCGGCGGAGTTTACCAGTGCCCCCGTCGGCGCCATTGACAAGTTGCTGGCCCGGGTGGGCTGGTCGGTGGAGGAGGTGGACCTGTTCGAGGTGAACGAGGCATTCGCCATGGTGAGCATGCTGGCCATGGCCGGGTGCGGCATTCCCCATCACAAGTTGAACGTGAACGGCGGGGCCTGTGCGCTGGGGCACCCTCTTGGCGCCAGTGGCGCCCGCATCCTGGTGACCCTGATCCATGCCCTGCGTGCCCGCGGGCTCAGACGAGGGGTGGCGAGCCTGTGCATCGGGGGAGGGGAGGCAACGGCCATCGCCATCGAGGCAGGCTGAATGCGTGGGTGAGATTGCTGCGGGTTGATGAAATGACAACGTCCCTTCAAGAGGGACGTTGTCATGTCTGGCGGGAGTGGACCGGTTGCTCTTCCATGGCCTGAAGCTGCTGGTTGACCCAGGCGGTGGCGCTCAGATAGAGGTGGCTGACCTTCTCTTCGTTGAGGCCGAGCCGGACGGTGTTGGCGGCGACCCGCTGCCAGTCGGCTTTCTCGAAATCTTCACACAACGCCAGGTAGAACCCGAGCTTGCCCTTGCGGGTGAGCAGGGCGGCACGAATGTCGTCGGTCAGGGGAATGGAGCCGAGCAGCTGATCCAGCGGTTCACCCATGAGCACGTCCAGCAGGGAGAAGAGGCCGGTGACAAAGGCTTGCTGTGCCTGCTCTGCGGGCGCATGGGTCTGGGCCAGCAGTTCGCAGAACCGGGCTCTGATGAGGGACATCTGGTGGAGTTCGGCGCTCTTTTCACTTCCCGCACTGGTGGCGGCGATCAGGGCGACGAAGCGCTTGAGCTGGGCGTGCCCCAGGGAACTTGCGGCCTGGCGAAACGAGGCGATGGGCTGGGGGAAGCGCTTGAGGTGGTTGATGTAGCGCAGCAGCTTGAGGGAGAGGGTGAGATCCTGGTTGAGCAGTTGCTCAATCTTGTCCAGATCCGGTTCGGTCTGATTGACCACCTCGAGCAGCTGCATCACCACCAGTTGGGCCGGCGGTATGGTGGGCTGTTGCACCATCTGGGGGCGGCTGAAGAAAAATCCCTGGAACAGGGTGACGCCGAGCTGCTTCATCCGCTCGAACTCGGCCTGATCCTCGACTTTCTCGGCCAGATAGGTGAGGGGTAGGTGGCGATGATTCGCCATGAAGTGCTCTATGCAGGGTTGCGGAGTGCTGCGCAGGTCGAACTTGATGATATGGATGTAGGGGAGGAACCTGTCCCAGTCTGAGACCATGGTGAAGTCATCCAGCGCCAACCGATAGCCCAGCCCATAGAGCTGGATCACTTTTTCCAGCAGCGCATCGTCGGGCTCGGCATCCTCCAGTATCTCGATCACCACCTTGTCCCGTGGTAGGCACTCGGCCAATCCGTCCAGCAACAGGGAGTGGGGGAAATTGATGTAGCAGGGGTGATCTCCGATGAGATGATCGATGTTCTGCTGCAAGAACTGCTCGGCAACCAGCCTGGAAGTGGCCTGCTGTGCGGAGACGGAGGGAAATACATTGTCCAGGCTGTCGCGAAACAGCAGCTCATAGGCTTGGGTGTTCAACTCCCGATCCAGAATGGGCTGCCTTGCTACATAGGAATACATGCATCTCTCCACCATGGTTACAGGCTTGATTCTATGGTGAAGCGGATCACTATGCCAGTGCCGACCGGTCGGGAAGGTCAACAACTGGCATACTATTTGTCAGGAAACCCGGGGTGTCAGAACAGGTAGTTGAGCTGCAGGCCGGCGAGCCAGGCATCCCCTTCCGAGGTGCCATTGAAAGTGGAGGTGGTCTGGGGGATGCCGGGCCTGAGCTGCATGGTTTCGCTCACGTCCACCTTCTTGCCGTCGATCAGCGTCACCCCCAGATCCAGCGAAAGGTTACGATCGATCTGATAACCCACCCCGGCGCTGTACCAGACCCGATCCGAGTCGGGGATGGAGATGGTGCGGCGATCCGCCGGGACCGGGCTGCGGTCGTAGGCGATACCGGAGCGCAGTTGCCACTGGGGGGCCAGCTGGTAGGTCATCCCCAGCGCATAGCGCCAACTGTCTTCCCAGTGCTCATCCTTTATATGCATGGTGCCGTGGTGGTCGAGCTCGGATTCGAGCTGCACGAATTTGCTCCAGTTGGTCCAGTTGATGCTCGAATGCAGCGCCAGCGCCGGCGTCAGCTGATGGAACAGGGCCAGCTCGGCGGTGGCGGGCAGCGGCAGATCCAGGCTGCCGGTATCGGTGAAGGGCTGCCCGTTCTGATCGATGCCGATGGCGTCGCCGGAGAGGGTCAGGGTGACGTCGTGGCGGTAGGAGAGGCCGATGCGGGTTGCCTGCGACAACTCAAGCAGGGTGCCCAGGTTCCAGCCCATGGCCCAGCCATCCCCTTTCAGGTGCTTGGCGATCTGGTTGTTGGACGGGAAGGTGCCACCCACTTCCCCTTCGCCCTGAATGGCGGAGAGGCCGGCGCCGACGGACCAGACGCGGTTGATGCGGTAGGCCAGTGACGCCCCCAGATCCACGGTCTTGATGTCGGAGACATTGCCGAAGTGACCGGCATTGTAGTTGTCCGGCATCTTGACGCCGAGCCCGTAATAGGAGGTGGCAGCCAGCCCCAGGCGCCACTGGTCGTTGAGGGGCACAATGAGGTAGGCGTTGGGCACCCAGGCATCATCGGCGATGTCGTGGGCCGCCGCATCCAGACTGACCGGCCCCTTGGGGGTCGGCACCCGGGTGGTGCCCTCGATGTTGACGTCGGGGTGCACATAGATGAAGCCACCGGAGAAGGCCATGGTATCGAAACGGGTCATGGCGGCGGCGTTGCGGGAGAGCACGCTGGCATTGTCGGCGATGGCGGCTTCGCCGGCGAAGGCGCGGCCCATGCCGGTGGCGGATTGCTCGGCCAGCTGAAAACCTGCCGCCTGGGCCTGGCTCGACAGCACCAGCAGGGCGATGAGAGACGGCTTCATGATGGAGTGCATTGCATTATCCTTGAAAATGAACCTGGAGTTCGAACGTTCTTATGGTTGGAGGCAGGATTTTATATGGTATGACCAGTAAGGCAACGGGCGTGGGAGTGAGCGGATGAAAACGGGATTAAATGCTGGGGGATGTGCTGCTAATAGCTTGATAAAAAAAGAAAAGTGTACAGTTGTTTACTACAGATGTACGCTGAAACAGGAATTCGGAATAAAAAAAGAGCGCCCTGGGGCGCTCTCGATGATGACGTGAAAATCAGAATTTCATGTTGAACTGAGCGGAAGCGAGGAAGGCGTTGCCGTGGGAGGTGCCTTTCCAGCGCAGTCCGTCATCATGGCTACGCAGTCCTTCGTTTACGTCTACTTCTTTGCCGTCCAGATAGGCCATGCCGAAGTCGACGCTCATGTCCTTGTCTATGTGGTAGGTGGCGCCGGCGCTATACCATACGCGGTCGGAATCCGGAATGCTCAGGCTGCGATATTCCGGCTCGATCGGGGTGTTGTCGTAGGCAAAGCCGATACGGGCTTCCCAGGACGGGTTGACGTACCAGGTACCGCCCAGAGAGTAACGGGTGGAGTCCTTGAACTTTTCCGGTTTATTGAGGCATACACCTGGTTGGCCAGGCATATTACATCCTGAACTTGTTGCTTTCAGCTCCTGAAAGGCGCTCCAGTCGGTCCAGTTGACGGAGTAGTGCACGGCAAACTGCTGGTTCAGACGGTGATAGCCGGCGAATTCGGCCTGGGCTGGCAGATCCAGCTTCAGGTTGCCGTCGACGACCCGGTTGAGGGAGGTGGCGCCCTGGAAGTCGCCGTCAAAGCTCAAGTCGACCTGGGAGCGGTAGGTCAGGGCGAGGCGGTTGTTTTCGTTGATCTCGTACAGGGTGCCGACGTTCCAGCCAAAGCCCCAGGTGTCGCCCTTCAGGTGAGCCAGACGGGTATCGGAGTTGGCACCCGGAATGGCAGCGGAGAGCGCACCGGCATAACGGTTCAGCTCGGCGGCGGCGTAGACGGCATTGATGCCGGCACCGACGCTGAAGCTGGAATTGATGCGATAGGCGATGTTGGGGTTGATGTTGAAGGTCAGCAGCTCGGTGTCACCGGCACCAGCACCGGCCGCGAAGGTCTTGGAATATTCGGTGGAGAGGCCGTAGTTGGAGAAGAGGCCGATCCCCCAGGCCCACTGATTGTTCAGGGGCTGGATGAAGTAGCTGGCCGGCACGAAGGCATCGGGGGCGATGTCGCTCTCGCTAGCCGGAATAGCACCTGCAATTTTCCCCTCCACATCCACATCGGGCTTGATATAGGTGCCGGAGAAAGACAGAGCCATCTTGTCGAAGGTGGTCATGGCTGCCGGGTTGCGGGACAGCACGGCTGCATTGTCGGCGATGGCGGCTTCACCGGCATAGGCACGGCCCAGACCGGAGGCCGAGTGCTCGTTCAGCTGGAACGCGGCGGCGAAGGTCTGGGTGCTGGCCAGGGTCACGGCCGCAGCGATCAGGCTTTTCTTGAAAAAGGCAGTCGTCATAGTGTTCTCTCTTTGTAGCAGATTTTCTGTCGACATCGCGGCTCTTTGGCGGCTATTGACGACATGATCTGTTGTTATGTCAGCTTCTTCCCATTCATTGCTGGCGTGATTCTATGGATCTGGTAGGAGGTAAGAAATCAGACCAGTGACAGCAGAATACATAAAAGTTTCCATTGTGTTAATCATTTGTTTTAAATTGCCGTTTTATTAGGCTAATTTATCTATTATTGGATAAATAAAGCACAAATGGTGCCGTTTGCGTCATTTAAAATAAATAGTAAAAATGTGACTTCGCGCGGGCAATGGGCGGGAACATGCGGGGATGTGGGGATGAACAGGCAGACAATGAGGATGTCTGCCTGTGATGTGGCTGAGGCGGAGGACGAGTCAGCCTGGGTCAAGGTCTGTTAAATGGACCAGTGCAGGCGTGACTCAAGCTGGCGGGCAACCGGGGCGAGGGGCTCCTGCATGTCTCCGATGAGCACCATGTTGGCCCCCTTGAGCGGCAGTATCTCCCCCTTGAGGGTCCCGTCTGCAAAATCGGACTGGATCGTCAGTGGCAGATGCTTGGGGACGAGGAACAGGGTGACCGGTCCCATCTTGCCCTGGAGCACCATGTGCAGGGCCGGTCCCTGGTAGAAGGCGCAGTGGTTGACATAGGTTACCTTCATGCCCGGCATCTCGCTCAGGGTGGCACCATATTTCTCCATTTTTGCGTTGATGGTGTGCAGGCTGACCCGCTCATCCACCGCATGAATGAAGGGCTCTTCCCCATAAACGTGGGACATGGCGACCTGAGCCAGCGACAGGGTGTCCGGTGCCACAGGCCAGCTGATCCAGCGGGTGCTCATGCCGAGCAGGAAGGCGACCGAGGCTGCGATAGCCAGAGCGCGCCATTGCGTGTGTGCAGGAGTGACGGGCAGCGGGACCACCTGCTCCTCTTCGGCTGCCATCGCCTGCCTGAGCAGGATCCGCTCCGCAAGACCGGCCGGTACGTCCACTTCCAGAGTGCTGCGCACCTGGCGCTCGAGCTGCTGCATCTCGTCCAGATGCTTGCGATTGGCCGGTGACGCCTCGGCGGCTTTCAAGAAGGCGGGATCCCTGTCCGAGGGGTGAGTGATGGCCCGGCGGCGAAATTCAAGCTCATCCATTGGTGTGTCCTCTCTGTTGTTTCGCAGACTCCATGGCCTCTTTTATCTGGTTGCGAGCGCGAAACAGCCTTGTCATGACGGTGTTCTTGTTCAGGCCGAGTTGCTCGGCGATCTCCTCCCCGCTGAATCCCCCCAGTACCTGCAGCAGCAGCGGCTCCTGATACTCGGCAGGCAGGCGGGCGATGTGGCGCCTGAGCCATTCGTGCTCCATCTCCTGCTCGCTTGGCAGGACACCCTGATCCCGCAGGGGGTGCTCGTCGAGGTCGACAAGATCGAACTGCTTTCGCTCAAAGCGGCGGGCATTCTCCCGCCGCAATATGGTGATGAGCCACGCCTTGGCAGCCTTGTCGTCCAGCAGGGTATCTATCGCCTTCCAGGCGCGCAGGAAAGTCTCCTGCACCAGATCGTCGGCGATTTGCGGATCCCGGCACAGCCAGTAGGCGTAGCGGTAGATGTCCCCGTGCAGGGCGTGCACCAGGGCTTCGTACTTGGTTTGTTTGTCTGCCATCTCCCCATAGACCGGAGAAGTGCAGGGATCCTTTCCCGTGTCGGCCCTTTTTCTTCTGAAAAAACCTAACGCCATAAAGGGGTGTCCTGTTTCATGAGGGGCGCATCATGCACGCATCCACGCCAGTATTCGAAGACCATAGGCTATCGCAAAGCTCTCCCTGGAGCACAACTCCCTGGCGAGCGCCTGCCTGGGCAGGTGTTCGCCAGGGACTCGCTTGGGGGAAAAACAGGCCCGATCCAGGTCGTCCAGCAGCGCCCCCATGGCGGGGTCGCGGTGACAGGGCAGCCTGGCCAGATGCAGGCAGGGGGTGTCCCAGCGCAGGACGGCCCAGGTCAGCAGGGTTTCCCTGGCCTCGTCAGGAGAGCCCGTTGCGAGGGCCCGTTGCAGGCGATAGAAAGCGCGCCAGCGCGGCCAGCGGCGCATGAATGCCCGCAGCAGGATGGCCAGGAGCACCCAATAGAGATACTGGATCCCTGGTGCGGGGGAGGCGGGAGTGGCGCTCTCCCTTGCCGTGAACACCAGAGGATGTGCGGGCAGGCGCGCCTCCTCGATGCGACCGCTCTGGGTGTTGAACCAGCGCAGGGTCTGGGGGGGCAGCACATAGCGCCCCGCCTCGTCGGCGGTCAGGGCCTGGCGCCACTGGCGCTCGAAGCGTAGCGCCCCCTCGGCCACGAATCGCTCCTGTTGCTGCTCGCCGTCCGGCTTCATGGAGAGGCCGGCGGGCAGGGGCGGGGCCGGCAAGGGGGGCAGGCGGTTGCCATCCCCCCCTTCCATCACCAGGGTGAGGGTGCGGATCACCGGCTCACCCACCCTGGCCTGGGCCGGGCTGAACTGCTGGCGCAACACCAGGCTGCTCGCCACCGGCTCCAGGGGGGCCTTGTCCACCTTGATGAAGAGGGTCGCCGCCCTGGCGGACAGCAGATCCCCCGCGTTGCCCGGCGCGGTCGCACCGGCCTGGTCCTGGGGCGGCAACCGCCCCTGAAAGCGGGGGGATTCGACGGGATGGAGCCCGGGTCCTTTGGCCTGCAGCAGCCATTTTCGCGTGAGACGCCCGGGCAGGCCGGGGCTGGTGGGAGAGTCCCAGCGGTCATCGCCAAGGCGGCGAATGGTAAAGGCCGGGGTGATGGGCTCGCCGAGGTTGGGGGCCTCCAGGTTGGCAGGCAGCCAGAGGGTCAGCTCATAGATGAAGGGCTGGCCGGGGTAGAGATTCC
The DNA here is from genome assembly GCF_017939245.1 of Aeromonas sp. PrichA-15. Lineage (NCBI taxonomy): Bacteria > Pseudomonadati > Pseudomonadota > Gammaproteobacteria > Aeromonadales > Aeromonadaceae > Aeromonas > Aeromonas sp. PrichA-15. The sequence continues at coordinate 10,726 of NZ_JAGKRH010000027.1, forward strand.
CCTCATGGAGCACCCGGGCCTGCAGCTCGACCGGAGAGAATACCGGGTCTTGTGCCGGCATCAGGGTGCCGTCCAGAGAACGTGTCGGCACCGCCAGGGAGGGGGTGAGATCGGCGCCAAGGGGCAGGGAGGGCACCTGGCGCGGGCTGGTATCGAGCAGGTGCAGGGGGATCTGCCAGCGGGTCAGGCTGCGGCTCTGGGCACTGACCCGCTGGATGCTGACCCGCCCGACCGCAAACTGGCGCAGCAGCGGTTGCAGGTTGAGATCCTCATCGCGGTGCAGCCCGTCGGCCTCGATGACGAGCAGCCAGTCGCGCTCGCTCGCCCCCGGCAACAGCTCGGCCTCGACAGGGGCGGCCTGCACCCGCATGGCGCACAGGGCGAGCAGCAGCCAGCAGCCGATCCGGGGGGAGAGCAAGCGCAGTACGAGGATCACCAGGGCTCCTCCACCTTGATCAGGGGGCGGCGCAGGGCCTCCTTGCGAAGGCGCTGCTCCAGCAGCAGCACGGGGGGCGCCGGGGGGCGGGGAGCCTCTGAGGCGTGGGCGGGGTCGGGAGTGTCAACCTGCTCCGGGGCATTTGCCGAGGGCGTTGTCTGCGGCGGGTTGGCCCGCAGCAGGGCCAGGTTGTGCAAGGCATCCCTGTGCCCAGGTTCAAGGCGAAGGGCGCTCAGATAGGCCTGCTCCGCGGCGGCAAGATCCCCGAGCCAGACCAGGGCATTGCCCCTGTTGTAGTGGGCGGTGGCGCTGCTTGCCCTGCCATAGGCGGCGACGGCCCTGGCGTAATCCCCGGATCTATACCAGGCGTTGCCTTGCCAGACCGGATCCTGGAAGGCGTTGGCCGCTTCCCGATAGTGTCCCTGGCGATAAGCCTGCCAGCCTGCTTCATCTTGTCGGGAGGCCGCCTGCAGGGAAGGGGGCGCGAAGCCAATGACGAGGATCACCAGCAGCCAGTGGGCGCCGATCCGCGCCAGCAGCGCCAGGGGGAGCAAGGGGATGAGCAGCCAGGGGCCGAGATCCCGGGATTGCCCCTGCGTCAGGGCCTGGCCCATGGGCAGGGGACCAAAGCGGGGCAGGCCGGAATCAAGCCAGGCCAGCCTGCCTCCGGTACTGGCGGCAAGGGCGGCCATGGCCTCCTCGTCGGGCGCCGGCAAGGTGTGGCCGATCGGGCTGCCGAGCTGCCAGCGCTCGGCAGCCACGCCGGGCAGCCGGGTCTCCTTGCCCCCGCTGGCCAGCAAGATGTCGAGCCGCGGGGCCGAGCCTGCCTTGCAGAACAGGTCGTTGAGGCAGGGCCAGAGGGCGGCGATGCGATCGCGCGCTGTCCCGGAGAGGCCGTCGGTCACGAGCAGCAGACGGGCGGACTGGCCCGGCGGGATCAGGGTGAGGGCCAGGGCCACGGCGCGCTCGGGGGCGCTGCCCTGGACAGGCATGATGGCCGGGCGCAGGTCTGGCAGCAGCAGGGCGATGGCCTGATGATCCCGGGTGGGAGGCATGGCGAGGTAGGCATCCCCGGCAAACAGGATGAGGGCGATGGGATGGGCCGCGTCCTGCTGCGCTATGTCGGCCAGCATCTCCTGCAATCCCAGCCTCACCCGGGTTGCCCGGTCCGGCGCCAGATCCTGCGCCAGCATGGAGTCGGAGAGATCCAGCAGCCAGATATCGAGGGCCGGGCTCGGCATGGGGAGACTCTGCTGGCGCAGGGCGGGGCCCGAGAGCGCCAGGATGACCGGCAGACAGGCAAGCCAGCGCCAGGGGATGGCCCGATGGCGGCTCGGCAGCAGATAGGCCTGCATGGCCGGGGAGAGCAAGCCGGGATCGCGGCGGCGGCGCCACCCCTGCCATAGCCAGGGGAGCAGGGCCAGCAACCAGAGGGGGCGCAGCAAGGTCAGCTCCATGGTGCCACCATCATGGCCTGCCTACTCATGGGATGGCCTGTGTGACAGGGGGATGTGCCAGCGGGCTGGCCAGCAGAGCAGCAGCCAGGCCAGGGCCAGTGGCCAGGGGTAGAGCTCCTGGTGGGGCCGGGAGAGGATCTGGGGCCGGGCGAGGGGCTCCAGGGTGTCGATGGCCTGGTTGATGGCGGCGAGATCGCCCCGGTTGCGGGCGCGAAAATAGCGGCCTCCTCCCAGTGTCGCCAACTGCTGCAACAGGGCTTCATCCAGTTCGGCACTGGGATCGGCGTCCCCTGCGGGCCCGGCGAAGGTATCGGGGTCGGCGCCCACCCCCAGGGTATAGAGACGGATGCCGGCTTTGGCGGCGAGCCGGGCCTCGGTCAGGGGATCCGCATTGCCCGAGGTATTGCGCCCGTCCGTCACCAGCAGCAGGGCGGTGGGGCGGGTGGGGTCGGCGTGCTGGCGTGCCAGCAGGATGGCTTCCCCCAGGGCCGTGGTGCGCCCCACCAGATCGAAATCGAGCTCCCTGGCCAGGGTGAGCAGAGCCCTGGTCTCCTGGGTGAGGGGGGAGAGCAGATAGGCGTGATCGGCAAAGACGACGAGGGCGATGCGATCCCCCGGGCGGGAGGCGACAAGGTTGCTTATCTGCTGGCGCACCGCGGCAAGCCTGTCCGTTTGCTCTCCGTCATCCAGCATGTCCTGAGTGCGCATGCTGTCGGAGAGATCCACCGCCAGGATGAGGTCACGGCTGCTCTGGTAGTGAATGATCGGGGGCTCCTGCCACTGGGGGCGGCACAGGGCCAGTACCAGGGCGCACCAGCAGAGCATCATGCGCCACAAGGGCTGCCCCGCCTGGGGCTGGAGCAGGGGAAAACCTCCGTGAACGAGCCGGTTTCCTCCCTTGCGCCCCTTCATGGGAGGCAGGCCGAAGCGCACCAGCAGCGGCAAGGCGAGGGCGAGGGAAAACCAGGGCCAGGCGAGGATCATCGCGTACCCTCCGGGGAAGGGGCCCCTCGCTTGCTTGCCGGGAATCGCGGCGCGCTGACGCAGCGTCGCCCCCAGGCGAGATAGGCGAGGCGCAATCTTTTGCGCTGCGCTTCATCGGGCACTCTGCCCCCATAGAGCCAGAGCGGCCACTGGGCGGCAAACCGGGAAAAATCGCTCCCCCCCTTGCTGTCCAGCCAGGCGAGCCAGGCCTCCCCTTGCAGAGGGGCCGCCTCGGGCCAGCGGGCCATGGCCGCTTCTCGCAGGGCATCCTGCAGCCTGGGGACGAGATCGTCGGCCTGCCAGTCTATCCGATGCGCCCAGCGGCGCTGGCGCCACAGGGTGAGGGCCGTCATGGCGATCAGGCAAGCGGCGATCGCCGCGATCAGCAGCCCCCCGAGGGCCATCAGGCGAGGATCCTGTGCAGGCTCGAGAGCGGGGCCTTGGTGGATGTCGCGCAGCTCGGCACGAATGGCTTGCAAGGACTCGCTGGACGAGGGCTGGCGATATGCATCCGGTGCGGGCACGCCCTGCTCCCCCCTCAAAACAGACGGCATCCACCCTCCTGCCACTGGCGTTGCAGGGTGGCGCCGTTGTCGAGGCGATAGAGGCGCGTCACCAGGGGCAGCAACTGCTGGCGACAGGCCTCGGCCTGTTCGTCGGCCGCCCTCTGATAGCGGGCGCGAAAGCGGAGGTCTTCTCCCGCGAGCCAACCGCTGTGTCTGCCTGCCTGCACTGCCAGCTGCCCCTGCTCGGGCAGGGCGGCTTCCAGGGGATCGCGGATCTGCCAGTAGTGGATGTCGTGGCGCGGGCGAAGGCGTTGCAACTGCTGGCAGAGGGCCTGGTCCGGTGCCTGGTGATGGCTTATCAGGGTCAATCTGGCCCCGTGGGGCAGGGTGAGTCGTGCCAGGGTCTGGGCCAGCGTCCAGGGTGGGGGGGCGCGATCCAGCCCTGCCTCGTAATGGCGGCAGAGCGCTTCCAGCAGAGGCATGAGAGAGCCGCGCTGGTGCTCTGTGTGGGGGGCTTCGCCCTGGCAGATCAAGGTATTGGCCTGTTTCTCCCCCTGCCAGAGCAGGGCGGCGGCCAGCTCGCAGCCAAGGCGGGCCTTGAGCTGGGCGCGGGAGCCAAAGTACATGGCAGGTGAGAGATCCAGCAGCAACCAGTGGGCCTGATCCTGCTCTTCCCCGTAGAGGCGGGTGTGGGGGCGGCCGAGGCGGGCGGTGACCCGCCAGTCGATGTGACGCACCTCGTCACCGGCCTGATAGAGGCGAAGCTCCCTGAAATGCAGCCCGGGCTGGCGCCCGATACGCCCCTGGGCCGCCTGATGAATGCGGGCACGCTCGCCCTGGCGCGTCCAGAGGCGCACCGCCAGCAGCCGCTCGAGGGTGAGGGCGATGTCGGGGTGATCCCGGGGCTCGGTGACGGGGGTCATGGCGACAGGGCTGCCTGTGGGGGCCGGTTCAGGGGCATGGAATGGCATCCAGCAGCAGGGTGATGAGCGCCTCGCTATCGAGGTTGTCCGCCAGCGCCTGATAACTCGGGATGAGGCGGTGGCGCAGCACGGCAGGCGCCAACTGCTGAATGTCTTCGGGCAGCACGAAGTCGCGCCCGGCGAGCCAGGCCCGGGCCCGTGCGGCTCTTGCGAGGCCGATGCTGGCTCTGGGGCTGGCCCCCACCGCGACCAGGGGGTCTAGCTCGGGGCACAGGCCGCTGCCGGGGCGGGTGGCGCACACCAGTTGCACCAGATAGTGCTCGAGGCGCCCCTGCATCTGTACCCCTTGAACGGCGGTGCGGGCTTCCAGCAGGTCGGACTGGCTGAGGGTGACCGGCGGCGTCGGCAGGGCGTCGCCGCGGGCGTTGAGCTGGAGGATGGCCAGCTCCATGGCGGGGCTGGGGTAATCCACCAGCAGCTTGAGCAAGAAGCGATCGAGCTGGGCCTCCGGCAGGGGATAGGTCCCTTCCTGCTCGATGGGGTTCTGGGTGGCGGCGACCATGAAGAGGGAGGGCAGGCGCCAGCTCTTCTTGCCCACGGTGATCTGGTGCTCGGCCATGGCCTCCAAGAGGGCGGATTGCACCTTGGCCGGCGCCCGGTTGATCTCGTCCGCCAGCACCAGATGGTTGAACAGAGGACCTGGTTGAAACACGAAGCTCGCATCCTGGGGATGGAAGACCTCGCTGCCGGTGAGATCGGCAGGGAGCAGATCCGGGGTGAACTGGATACGGGCAAAGCGCCCCTCCACGGCACCGGCCAGCGCCTTGACCGCCCGGGTCTTGGCAAGACCGGGGGCCCCCTCGATCAGCACATGTCCTTCACATAACAGGGCGATCAGCAACCCCTCGATGAGGGGGCCCTGTCCCAGGATCTGGCTGCCCAGATAGTCTCCAAGTGCTCTGAACTCGGCCGCTGCCATGCGATAAACCCGTTGTTTTTATGGAAGTTGATCTTTTTATACCCCAGTTGGCTCACAAGGGCGAGGGAGGGTGGCAAGATGGGGACAATTTAGTTTCAATCAGCTGTATGAAAGTTGTGAGTGGATTGTTAAGATGTGGCGCAATGAGGTCAGACCTCTGCCTTTTTAACCCAAGGAGCCAGGATGAAACAGCCATTGAAACTGACGACTCGCCAGGGCGAACGGATAGCCGTCGTGGCGGGTCTGCGCACCCCCTTTGCCAAGCAGGCCACCGCTTTTCACGGCGTGCCTGCGGTGGATCTGGGCAAACTGGTGGTGAGCGAGATGCTCGCCCGCACCGATCTCGACCCCAAGCTCATCGACCAGCTGGTGTTCGGCCAGGTGGTGCAGATGCCGGAAGCGCCAAACATCGCCCGGGAGATCGTGCTTGGCACTGGCATGAGCGTCAGCACCGATGCCTATAGCGTGTCGCGCGCCTGCGCCACCAGTTTCCAGGCGGTGGCCAATGTCACCGAATCCATCATGGCCGGCACGGTGGACATCGCCATCGCCGGTGGTGCCGACTCCTCTTCCGTGCTGCCCATCGGGGTCAGCAAGTCTCTGGCCCGCGCCCTGGTGGATCTCAACAAGGCGCGCAACCTCCAGCAGCGTTTCAATATTCTGCGCCGTCTGCGCCTGAAGGACCTGCTGCCGGTTCCCCCGGCCGTGGCCGAGTACTCCACCGGTCTCTCCATGGGACAGACCGCCGAGCAGATGGCCAAGACCCACCAGATCAGCCGCGAGGCGCAAGATGCGCTGGCCCACCGCTCCCACACCCTGGCGGCCGAAGCCTGGGCGCAGGGCAAATTGAATGGTGAGGTGTTCACCGCCCACGTGCCCCCCTACAAGTCGCCGCTGGAGCGGGACAACAACATCCGTGAAAGCTCGGATCTGGCGAGTTACGCCAAGCTCAAACCGGTCTTTGACCGGGCCCACGGTTCGGTGACGGCCGCCAACGCCACTCCGCTTACCGACGGCGCCGCCGCCGTGCTGATGATGCGCGAAGGGCGTGCCCGCGAGCTGGGTCTGGAGCCGCTGGGTTACATCCGCAGCTTCGCGTTTTCCGCCATCGATGTCTGGCAGGACATGCTGATGGGCCCCTCCTATGCCACGCCGCTGGCGCTGGACCGCGCGGGCATCACCTTGGCTGATCTCACCCTCATCGACATGCACGAAGCCTTCGCTGCCCAGACCCTGGCGAACCTCAAGATGTTTGCCAGTGCCGAATTTGCCCGTGACAAGCTGGGCCGGGATCAGGCCATCGGCGAGGTGGACATGGACAAATTCAACGTGCTCGGCGGCTCTTTGGCCTACGGCCACCCCTTTGCCGCCACCGGGGCGCGCATGATCACCCAGACCCTGCACGAACTGCGGCGCCGGGGCGGGGGACTGGGGCTCAACACCGCCTGTGCGGCGGGTGGGCTGGGTGTGGCCATGGTGCTGGAGGTGGAATGATGAACGAGAAGACTTTTTCCCTGGAAATTCGCAAAGACGGCATCGGCATCCTCACCATGGATGTGCCCGGTGAGAGCATGAACACCCTGAAGGCCTCCTTTGCGGACGAGATCCGCCACCTGCTGGCCGAGGTGCGGGGGAACGGGGATCTGATCGGCCTGGTGATCGTCTCCGGCAAGAAGGACTCCTTCATCGCGGGGGCCGACATCGCCATGCTGGCAGCCTGCACCAGCGCCCAGGACGCCGAATCGCTCTCCCGGGCCGGGCAGGATGTGTTCGCCGAGATCGAATCCCTGGGCATACCGGTGATCGCCGCCATCCACGGCCCCTGCCTCGGCGGCGGGCTGGAGCTGGCGCTCGCCTGCCATGGCCGGGTGGTGACCGATCACGCTAAAACCGTGCTGGGGCTGCCGGAAGTGCAGCTCGGCTTGCTGCCGGGCTCCGGCGGCACCCAGCGTCTGCCGCGCCTCATCGGGGTGGCCAAGGCGCTGGATCTGATGCTGACCGGCAAGCAGGTGCGGGCCAAGCAGGCCAAGAAACTCGGGCTGGTGGATGACATGGTGCCCACCTCCATTTTGCTGGAAGCCGCCATCAAGCTCGCCAAGAAGGGCAAGCCGCGCCACCGCCTGAAGCGGGATCTGCAGGGCAAGGTGCTGGAGACCAACGCGCTCGGGCGCAAGGTGCTGTTCGATCAGGCCCGCAAGGGGGTGAAGGCGAAGACCCGGGGCAACTACCCGGCGCCGGAGCGCATCATCGAGGTGGTGCGCATCGGCGTGGAGGAGGGGATGCAGGCCGGCCTGCTGGCCGAGGCCCGCCACTTCGGCGAGCTGGTGATGACGCCGGAATCCGCCGCCCTGCGCTCTATTTTCTTCGCCACCACAGAGATGAAGAAAGAGGTGAGCTATCAGGGGGCCGAGCCCCGCAAGGTGGCCCATGCGGCCGTGCTGGGGGGCGGCCTGATGGGGGGCGGCATCGCCTTCGTCACCGCCACCAAGGCGAGGGTGCCGGTGCGGATCAAGGATGTGGCGAGCGCCGGCATCGGCAACGCCATGCGCTACAGCTACGACATCCTCGCGAGGAAGCTCAAGCGTCGCCAACTGCTGCGCAGCGAACTGGAGAAACAGATGAGCCTGCTCACCGGCACCCTGGACTACTCCGGCTTCCACCGGGTCGACATGGTGGTGGAGGCGGTGTTCGAGGATATCGATCTCAAGCACCGGATGGTGCAGGACGTGGAGCGCGAGTGCGCTGAGCACACGGTGTTTGCCTCCAACACCTCCTCCCTGCCCATCCACCAGATCGCCTCGGCGGCGACGCATCCGGAGCGGGTGGTGGGGCTGCACTACTTCAGCCCGGTGGACAAGATGCCGCTCGCCGAGATCATTCCCCACGCGGGTACCAGCGCCGAGACGGTGGCCACCACCCTGGCGTTCGCCCGGGCCCAGGGCAAGACCCCCATCGTCGTGAAGGACGAGGCGGGTTTCTACGTCAACCGCATCCTGGCCCCCTACATGAACGAGGCGGCCCGCCTGGTGCTGGAAGGGGAGCCGGTGGAGGTGCTGGACGGCGCCCTGCTCGACTTCGGCTTCCCGGTGGGCCCCATCACCCTGCTGGACGAGGTGGGGATCGACGTGGGGGCCAAGATCTCCCCCATCCTCGAAAAGGAGCTGGGTGGTGAGCAGTTCCAGGCCCCCAAGGCGTTTGACAAGCTGCTGGAAGACGATCGCAAGGGGCGCAAGAACGGCAAGGGCTTCTACCTCTATGGCAAGGCGGCGCCGCGCAACCGGCTCACCGGCAAGGAGGGCAAGAAGACGGTGGACGCGAGCGTCTACGACGTGCTCGGCGTCAAGCCCCAGGCCAGGCTGGCCAGGCAGGAGATCGCCGAGCGCTGCGTGCTGCTGATGCTCAACGAGGCGGCCATGGCGCTCGACAGCGGCGTGGTGGCCTCGGCCCGGGACGGCGACATCGGCGCCATCTTCGGCATCGGCTTCCCGCCGTTCCTGGGCGGCCCCTTCCGCTACATGGACAGCCTCGGCATCGACTATCTGGTGGGGCGCCTCGAGCACCATCAGAAGCGCTTTGGCGACCGCTTTGCCCCCTGTGCGCGGCTCAAGGCGATGGCGGCGGAGCAGCAGCGCTTCTACGGCTGAGGCGTCTGCGTGACAAACAGGCGGGGCGGCCCTGGGTCGCCCCGCCTTTTTTGTCCAAGCCAGGGGCCTCGGGGAGCGGAAAACGGGGTGACAAGGGGCTAAATTATTGATCTGGCGCAAACTGGTGCCCCATTTATTACTTTGGTGGCATAGGACTCAGGCGCGGGTTGAGGTCAAATAGCCTTATCAGGAGCGGGGACTACCCCGTCGCGAAAGGGACACCCATTTCACTGGATGAAGGACACACTATGAGTCTGCTCGAACAAACCATCTGGAACATATTGGGATACGGGGCCATGCCCTTTATCTTTCTGAGTGGCTTCGTGGCCGTGGCAGTCACCTGCTGCCTGCTGCTCAATGCCTTCGGGGTCAAGTCCGCCGAGAAGTGAGTCACTCTCGTTCATGCCGCCAAATGCCAGTCCTCGGACTGGCATTTGTTTTTTGTGTCTCCTGAAGCACTTATCCCGACCCTGATAGGGTAAAGGGAGCGCAAGACGGTCGAACCCGGCGGCCATTTTGATTACACTGACGCCCGGCATGTCCGCCCCTTTCTCTTTTATCAGGTGTTCACGACTTCTATGGCGCTCAAGGCAACCATCTTCAAGGCCCAGATCAGCTTGTCTGACATGGATCGCAATCTCTATCAGGACTTCTCCCTCACCCTGGCCCGTCACCCCTCCGAGACCGACGAGCGCATGATGATCCGCCTCGCGGCCTTCGCCTGGCATGCCGCCGAGCGGCTGGAGTTCACCAAGGGGCTCTCTGCCGACGACGAACCCGAGCTCTGGCGCAAGAACTACTCCGACGAGATTGAACTCTGGATTGAGCTGGGCCAGCCGGACGAGAAGCGCCTCAAGAAGGCGTGCAACCGTTCCCGCCAGGTAGTGCTCTACCTTTACGGCGGCCGTGGCACCAGCGTCTGGTGGAAGCAGAACCAGGGCAAGCTCGGTCTGCACGACAACCTGAGCGTCATCGAGCTCTCCGACAGCCAGACCCTGCCGCTGGCGGCCATGGTGGAGCGCACCATGCAGCTCACCTGCACCATCTCCGACGGCCAGCTCTGGGTCAGCAACGGCAGCCAGGAGGTCACCCTGGATCCCGTGGTGCTGATGGGACGTCCGGCCCGCGAACTCTGATCGGGAGCCCCCATGTTCAGCGCCCTGCTCAATATCGTCATCCCGGTGTTTGCGGTGGCGGGCCTCGGCGCCCTCTATGGGCGGCTGCGACCGGGTGGCGACCTGGGTTACATCAACCGGGCCAATATCGAGCTCTTTACCCCGGCGCTGGTCTTCTCGGCCCTGGTGAAATACCCGCTGGATCTGGCGGCGCACCTGCCGCTTGTCGCGGCTGGCGCCCTGGTGATTTTGCTCCCTGGCCTGCTGCTCGCCCTGCTCAGGCTCAAGGAGATAGCGCGGGCGGCCCTGATCCTGCCCGCCATGTTTCGCAACACGGGCAACCTCGGCATTCCGCTGATGGTGCTCGCCTTTGGCGAGCAGCAGCTCGGCGCCATCGTCATCCTGTTCGTGCTCTCCAACCTGCTCCACTTCACGGTGGGCATGTTTATCCTCTCGGCCAGTAGCTCCCGCTGGGGCTGGCTGAGAAGCCCCGTGCTCTGTGCCGCCTTCGCCGGCCTGCTGGTGGCCAACCTGCATATCCCGCTGCCGGAATACCTGGTGACCAGCGCCGCCCTGCTCGGTCAGATAGCGGTGCCCCTGATGCTGTTTGCCTTGGGGGTGAGGCTGATGGAGGGGGATCTGAGCCATCTGGGGCTGGCCCTCAAGTGCAACCTGCTCTATCTGCTGGCGGGGGGCCTCTCCCTTGGGCTCGCCGTCTGGCTGCTGCCCCTGGAGCCTGCCTGGATCCCGCTGCTGACACTCTCGGTGGCACTGCCCCCGGCGGTATTGAATTACATCCTGTGCGAGCAGTACCAGTGCCAGCCCGACAAGGTGGCCAGCATAGTGCTGGGCGGCAACGCGCTCTCGATAGTGGTGATCCCGCTGGCGGTCTGGTTGGCGCTGCATCTGGGGAGTTGACCCGGTCTTATTTTCACCTGCAAGGACGCCTGATGGCGTCCTTTTTATCGCCATCGTGCATGTCCGATGTTGCTTTGCTCATCGAGCACAGCCGAGCTTGCTCGCTTATCTGGCAAGGTCTTGAAACAGGTTCTGGTTAGCCGGATAAGGCAGAAAGTGGAAGGGGGAGGAAAGGGAATAAAACCGGGCGGCCAAGGCCGCCCTGTTTATTGATGGGTGGCCGGCTGAACCTGGCCATCCTTGCGCAGCTGGGTATAGAGGCCAACTCCAGCCAGCAGGCCGGCGAGGGCCAGCAGTGTCCAGATGGCGGTGGTGGGGCGGGTGCCCGCGTCCCCCAGCATAAAACCGATAAGCAGGTTGCCAAAGAGTGCCATGCAGCCGCCGGCGCTGGCATAGAAGCCGTAGTAGCTGGCGAGCTGGTCAGGGGGAGCGTAGCGGGGCAGCTGGGCGGCAAAGAGCGGGAAGCAGAGGATGGAGCCCAGGGAAAGCAGGGCCACCTGCGTCAACACGCCTGCCGTCGGCCAGGGGGAGAGCAGGGGCAGGGCGAGATAGCTCAGCCCCATCAGCCCTATGCCGAGCCCCATGGCGAGCGGCACCCCCAGACGGCGCTCCACCAGGCGCGATGCCGGCAGCTGGAGCAGGACGCCGATCACCGCCGAGAGGGTGAAGACGCCGCCGAGCAGCCGGGTGGCGTCCGGCAGGCTCTGGATATGGGCGGGCAGGGCCAGATAGAGCTGGTGGAACAGGATCTGGTAGCTGCCCGCGAGCAGGGTGAACCCCATGAAGGGGCGCTGGCGCAGGATGTCCCCCCACTGGCGCAAGATGGCGCCGCGCGGGCTCTGGTTGGCCACCGGGCGTTTGGGCAGCACCCGATACTGCAGCACCCCGAGCAGGGCGAAGAGGCTCGCCGCCAAGAGCCCTGTCAGGGCATAGCTCTGCTGGGTCAGGGTGAGGCCGACCAGGGGGCCGAGCAGCATGCCCGCCTGGCTGGCGAGATTGTGCAGGGCGAAGGCGCGCTGGCGCTGGCTCGGATTGTGGCATTCGCTCGCCAGATAGGCCTGGGCGCAGGGGGTGAACAGGGCCCCGGCAAAGCCAGTCAGGGTCGCCGCCAGCAGCAGTATGGGCAGGGACTCGGCCCAGCCCAGCAGCAGGAAGCCGACCGATCGCACCAGGCAACCCCAGACGATGGCGGGGTGATAGCCGATGCGATCCCCAAGCGTCCCCCCTAGCAGGAACAGCCCCTGCTGGCTGAAGACCCGCATCCCCATGACCAGGCCACAGGCCCAGCCGGCCAGGCCCAGGCCGCTGCCCATGTGCTGGGCGAGGAAGGGCATCATCATGTAGAAGCCGAGGTTGAAGGCGAGCCCATTGGTGATGAGCAGGCGGGCGGCCGGGCTCATACCCTGCCAGTCCCGCCAGTAGGAGGCGCCGTTCATGGTCGCCTCCCGCCACCGTGTCGGGAGGAGGTCGCCGGGGTGGCGCAGCACTGTGTCATGACGTCTTTCGCAGGGTTCTGAGGAAGGGGATGCCGCGCTGATCGTGGCTTATCTCCACCGGCACCTGGTAGAGGCGCTCGATGAGGGCCGCGTCGAGCACCCGGGCGGGGGGGCCGAAGGCTTGGAGCTCCCCCCCTGCCAGCACGATCAGCTGATCGGCAAACTGGGCGGCCAGGTTGAGATCGTGCAGCACCACCAGGGTGATCCACTGCTGATCCCGGGTCTGCTGGCACAGGTGCTCCATCAGCTGCATCTGGTGGTGCAGGTCCAGGGCGCTGACCGGCTCGTCCAGCATCATGATGCGGGGATCGCGCAGCAGCACCTGGGCGAAGAGCACCATCTGCCGCTGGCCGCCGCTCAGGGAGTAGAGGGGGCGATCCGCCAGATGGGCGATGCCGAGCGCCTGCAGGGCGCGGCCGGCCGCCAGTATGTCCTCGTCCGCGAGGCGCATGGAGAGGCTGTCGAGGCGCCCGAGCACCACCACCTCGATGACGCTGAGATCCAGCTCCAGCTGGATGTTCTGGGGCATGTAGCCAAACTGCTGGCGCCACCTGGCCTGCGTCATCTGGCGGGCACTCTGGTCCCCGAGGCGGATGTCGCCACTGTCCGGGGTCAGCTCGCCGAAGAGGGTGCGCATCAAGGAGGTCTTGCCGGTCCCGTTCGGGCCGATGATCACATGGACCTGACCCGGATGCAGAGTGAGGCTGAGATCCCGCAGCAGGGTCTGCTGGCCGAGGGAGAGGGAGAGTCGGGATATTTCAAGCACGTTTACGCCCCCTGCCGAGGATCAACCAGATGAAGAAGGGCACGCCAATGAGCGCGGTGACGATGCCGATGGGGAAGAGGGCTCCCGGAATGATGGACTTGGAGAGCACCGAGGCCGCCGAGAGCATGCAGGCCCCGCACAGGGCGGAGAGGGGGATCAAAAAGCGCTGATCTTCCCCCACCAGCATGCGGGCGATATGGGGGGCCACCAGGCCGACGAAGCCGATCACGCCGACGAAGCTGGTGGCGGTGGCGGTGAGCAGGGCGACCAGCACCAGGGTCTTCATGCGCAGCCTGTCGACGTTGACTCCGAGGCTGCGGGCACGGGCTTCCCCGAGGCGCAGGCTGGTGAGGGCCCAGGCATCCCGGTAGATGAGCAGGGTGCAGATCAGGGTGACGACGGCGGTGATGATCAGGGAGTCCCAAGTGGTGCGCATCAGGCTGCCAAACAGCCAGAACAGGATCTGCTGGTTGAGCTCGGGGGAGGAGAGGAACTGCAGCAGGGAGAGCAGGGACTGGAACAGGAACAGCAGGGCGATGCCCGCCAGGATCAGGGTCTGGCTGCTGACATGGCGCATCATGGCCAGCCCAAACAGCAGGCAGGCGGCAAACATGCACACAATGAAGGCGCCGGCCGGGATGGCCACCAGGGGGGAGAGCCCGAGGCCGCCGGTGTAGAGGGCGAGCGCCGCGCCCAGGCCCGCCGCCGCCGCGAGCCCCAGGGTGTAGGGACTGGCGAGGGGGTTGTCCAGCAGGGTCTGCATCTGCACGCCGCCAAGGCCGAGGGAGGCGCCGACCACCAGGGCCATGAGGGCGATAGGCAAGCGCATGTCGTGGACGATGGTGCGGGTCATGGGATCGGCCTGGGCGGGGGAAACCAGGGCATCGATCACGTCGTGCAGGGCCAACAGGGAGGGGCCGGTGGCGATGTCGAGCACCAGGGTAATGCACAGGACCAGGGTGAGCAGCAGGAGCCAGTGCCAGCGACGGCGCTCCCGTTGCCGCTGCCGGGCGAGGGTCTGCTGCAGGGCAGCCAAATCATTCATGATGTCAATCCTGAAACGGGCGCCGCAAGAGGCGCCCACACAATCCAAGAGGGTTGCTGAAGAGGGCGTGGCCGAGGTGGGCCGCACCCGAATTGCCGGGGTTAGCTTGCGTCATCCTGCTTGATGCCCAGCATGAAGGTGCCCTGGGGACGGATGGGCAGGTAGTGCTGGTAGAACGCCTGATAGGTGGCCAGGGGAGCGAGATCCTGGAAAAGGTCCGGATAGAGGGCCTTAGCCATGAACTCGATGAGGGCGGCATCCATGATGCTGCGGGTGGCGCCGTGATAGACCGCGTAGAGGCGACCCTCCTTCACCGCAGGCAGCTCGCTCCAGCCCGGACGGGCAGCAAAGCCTTGCAGACGCTGGCGCACGGTCTCTGCCGACACATCCTGGCCCACCTGCATGGCGACGGCACTGCTCACGCTCTCGTAGCCCGCCATCAGGATCACCTCGGGCTTGCTCGCCAGCAGTTGTTCCGGGTGGATGGGGCCCCAGCGATCGACGAAGGGGGCGGCCACGTTGTCGCCACCGGCCAGCAGGGCCATGGCGCCCCACATGTCCTTGCCATAGGTGTAGCTGTACTCGGCCGGACCCTTGTCACCCAGCTCGATGTAGACCCGGGGCGGCGTGCGCTTCGCGGCGGCGATGCGGGAGGTGATGGTGTCAATCTTGGCCTTGTACTCGTCGGCCATCTTCCGTGCGCGGGCCTCCTGGCCGGTCAGCTTGCCAAGCAGCAGGGTGCTCGCCATGTGCTGTGTCAGGGTCTGGGCGTTGTAGTCGATGACCACCACCGGGATCCCCGCCTGCTCAAGGCGTGGCAGGTCGGCGGCCAGGGCCTCATATTGCCACTTCGCCAGGATCACCAGGTCGGGCTTGACCGCCAGGGTCTTCTCGATGGAGAAGCTCTGATCCTGTACGTTGCCAAGGTCGGGGACCTTGGCCAGTTGTGGCTGGCTGGCCACGTAGAGAGACCAGATGGCGGGACGGGACTTCATGAACCAGCCCAGGGACATGCCCACCAGGCGTTCGGCCCCGCCTTCACCGGCCACCGCCAGGTAATCTTCGGGATAGAAACCGAGCACGATGCGGCTTGCCGGAAGGCTGAGGGAGACCTTGCGGCCCATCACATCTTCCACTTCAACGGGGGGGGCGGCCTGCGCCATCCAGCTCACCAGGACGAGCTGGCCGAGCAGCAGCAACTTTGCCAGGGGGTGACGAAACATCTTGTAGCACCTCGAGAATAGAGACGGTCAAAAAAGAAAGTGAGAACTATTGCCATTCGCGAGCGCAAAAGCAACAAACGTTTGTGTCATCCCCTCTCTTGTTATTTCTGTCATTAATGAAACCGGTTCCACAAGAGCACCAGGAGAGAGTCTCATCCCGCGGTTTTCTGCCTTCTCGGGCCACGAAGGGGGTGGCGCCCGGTATGGCACCCATGGATTTGCCCATGATTCGGAGTCTGTGAGTGGCGCTGTTCACGAAATGGTACCGGGCAGAGGCCGCCGTAGTGTTCCCCCCGTCTGCCCCGGAGCCGATGTCGCTCCCTGACGGAGGCAGCCAGCAGGGGCTGGGGGGCGACAACTTCCTGCGCAGCGATGGCAGACACTGCCCATTCGGGTATTGCCCGTCACCTTGGCGCAACATTTTGTTGTCATTGTTAGCCAGCTCGCAGCAGCCCCGGCGTCGACGGGGCAGAGTGGGCGCGCAGTTTCGGCCGGGGGCTGACATGCCTCCCGCTGATGGCTGCATCCAAGGTGCTGCGGCCCGCCTTGTGCGGGGCGCCAATAACATGATCTGCAAATAAAAAAGGAAACTGACCATGTCAGGAAGACACTCTCTGGTGGCGCTGGCCGTCGGGCTGGCGCTCGCTGGACAGGCACAGGCACAACTGCTCATCACCGAATACCTGGAAGGGTCCGGCAACAACAAGGCGGTGGAGCTGAGCAACCTCGGCAGCGACGCCGTCGATCTCTCACAATACCGGCTGGCCCTCTACGCCAACGGCAAACCCATCAGCGAATCCCCCACCAACAGCCTGGCGCTGCAAGGCACCCTGGCCCCGGGCGCCAGTCTGGTGCTGGCCAACCCCTCCGCAAATGCCGAGATCCTGGCCAAGGCCAATCAGACCAGCGGCAACCTGGTGTTCAACGGCGACGATGCCCTGGTGCTCTATCGCGGCAGCGAGATAATCGACAGCTTCGGCCAGGTAGGGGTGGATCCGGGCACGTCCTGGGTCTCCGGCAACGTTTCGACCCTGGACATGACCCTGCGCCGCAAGGCCACCGTCACCATGGGCCGCACTGATGCGACGTCGCCTTTTGATCCGGCGCAGGAATACGTGGCCGCCCCGAAAGATGACGCCAGTGGCCTGGGTTGCAGTGGCGATGGTCCCTGCGATGGCACCCAGCCGCCCGCCTTCGTCTGCCCGGTGGATCAGTTGGTGCCGGTGCCCGCCATTCAGGGCCCCGGCACCAGCAGCCCCCTGGTGCCAGCCGGCAAGTTCGAATCGGAACAGGCTTACGCCACCCGCGGCGTGGTGACCCAGGTAGTGAGCGGCCTCTACAAGGGCTTCTTCATTCAGGACGAGCAGGGGGACGGGGATGCGGCTACCTCCGACGGCCTCTTCGTCTACACCACCAAGGCCAACGCTGCCGTCGTGCCGGGGGCCGAGGTGTGTGTGTCTGGCAAGGTGAAGGAGTATTTCAACCAGACCCAGATCAACGCAGACGAGCTGGTGGTGACCCGGCCGCAAGGGGCCATCCCGGCTGCGGTGGATCTGCTGCCGGTGGCGGGCGAGAGCCTGAGCCAGCTGCTGGAGCGTCACGAGGGGATGCAGGTACGGCTGGTGCCCGGTTCCAGCCTGGTGGTGACCCGCAACTTCAGCTTCGATTACGACGGCAAGCGCAACAACCTGGTGCTCTCTTATGGCGCGCCGCTCATCAAGTCGACCCAGAAATTTGCCGCCATGAGCCAGGAGGCGAGCGACTGGGCCCTTCGCAACCAGCAGAACCAGCTGGTGGTGGAGACCGACGCCAAGGCGCCGGACGGTGTGCTGCCCTGGTTCCCCGGCTTCAACGCCGAGGACGGTTACCTGCGCATCGGCGACAAGCTCAACGGGCTGGAGGGGGCGCTTGGTTACTCCTACAACCTGTTCAGGCTGGTGGCCAGCAATCGCATCGACGCGAGCCAGATAGATCACAGTGGCTGGGATCGGGTGGAAACCCCCGAGCTCGCCGAGGCGGGGGATCTGCGGGTCGCGAGCTTCAACGTGCTCAACTTCTTCACCACGGTCGTGGGCGGGGATGCCAACCCCACCGGCAGCAACCGGGGCGCCCTGACGGTGGCGGAGTTCGAGTTGCAGCGCACCAAGATAGTCAGCGCCATCACCCGCCTCAATGCCGACGTGGTGGGGCTGATGGAGATCGAGAACAACGGCTATGGCGACAACTCCGCCATCGCCAATCTGGTTACGGCCCTCAACGCCGCCCAGCCGGACGAGGCGGATCACTACCGCTGGATTGCCTCGCCGGATGGCAAGCCCATTGGCACCGACGCCATCACGGTGGGGCTCATCTACCGACCCGCCAAGGTGACCCCGGAGGGGGCCGCCAGCCTTATCGCGCTGCCGGTGCAGCAGGCCGAGGCGGTGGACGCCAGCGGCAAACCGGTGACCATCAATCAGGGGATGCGCGAGTCGCTGGTGCAGCGTTTCAGCTCGCCCAAGGGGGATGCGCCCCTGACCCTGGTGGTCAACCACCTCAAGTCCAAGGGCTCCGCCTGCTTCGAGGATTACCCCGACTACGCCAGCGCCGATCCGCTGGATGGCCAGGGCCACTGCAACGCGCTGCGGGTCTCCGCCGCCAAGGTGCTGGGGGAGCACCTCAAGGATCTGGCCGGGGATCTGCTGCTTATCGGCGACATGAACGCCTATGGCATGGAGGATCCCATCCGGGTGCTGACCGACTATGATCCGGCCGCCCAGGCGCGCCAGATCATGAGCGCCTCCTTCACCACTCTGGCGGGTCAGCCCTTCGAGGAGAGCGGCAGCGCCCTTGGCAAGGGGTATGGTCTGGTGAACCTCAATACCCGCTTCCATGGCACCGACACCTACTCCTACAGCTACGAAGGGGAGCTCGGCAACCTGGATCACGCCCTGGCAAACCCGAGCCTCGCGGCCAAGGTGATCGGCATCGAGGATTGGCACATCAACTCCGCCGAGAGCAACTTCTTCGAGTACGGCACTAAGTACAGCGGTCAGCTGGCGAAATCCGAAGGGCCCTTCAGCGCCTCGGATCACGATCCGGTGCTGGTGGCCATCCAGTATCCGCAGCCACCCGCCGGGGTATTGAGTCTCGAGAGCGCCGCTGCGAACGTGGAGGAGGGGAATACCTTGTCCCTGAGTGTCAGTCGCAGCGATGGCAGCCACGGGGAGGCGAGCGTCAGCTATCGCATCGTCTACGGCAGCGGGGACACAAGCGACGTGGCGCCCCTCACCGGCACCCTGCACTGGGCCGCCGGGCAGAGCGAGCCCCAGACCATCAGCATTCCGGTGAAGAGCGACACCCTGCACGAGGGGGACGAGACCTTTACCCTGGAGCTGTTTGACCCGAGCGGCGCGGCCCTGGGGGATCAGCACCAGACCCTGGTGACCATCAAGGACAAGCTGGCGCCGTCCACCATCTCGCTGGCGCGCGCCAGCATGACGGTGAACGAGGGGCAGTGGTTTGCCGAGATCCCCCTGGTGCGCAGCGGCGATCTGAGCAAGCCGGCCCGGGCCCGGGTGGCCCTTGACGGAGTCACGGCGCGCTGGGGGCTGGATTTCCTGCCCTGGTTCAGCCAGACCGTGAGCTGGGCTGCGGGCGAGGGGGGCAGCAAGTCGGTCAAGGTGCTGATCATCGATGACTGGTTTGTGGAGCCCACCGAGCAGTTCAGGGTGAGCCTCGATCGGGTGGAAGGGGGCCAGCCCGGCGCCCTGCAGCAGACCCGGGTCGACATCCAGGACAACGACAAGTCCTGGTGGCCCTTCGGTCGCCACTGAGGATGACGTCTCAATATAAAAAGGGGCCTGCGGGCCCCTTTCTTAGTTGGGAAGACTTTTGTTGGGAAGACTTGTTGCAGACAGGTTGGGTTGCGAAGATGAAAAAGGCCCACCGTCATGGTGCAATGCTGTTCAGATAAGCACTTTTTTGACTGATTATTCATAAATTGGATTTGAGTTGAGGGGGCAAGGCTGTGTCCAGTCGATCTTCCTCCAGCCTTTATCCAGCGGGGCTTGCAATAGAAAGAGGGAGGCATCATGCCTCCCTCGCTTTTTTGTCCTGATACTACGTGGACTGGAACTCAAATTCTCTTAAGTGAACAGCATTGCACCGTCATGGTGGGCCTTCCTCATGGCAGGGCGCTCCTAACGGAGTATCAACCCTGCGCGTTGCTCAGTACCAGCTTGCCATCCTTGACCGGAATGGTGGGGCCGGGTTGCTTCTCCATGCGTACCACCCCCTCCTGGCCGGCGAGGCGGTAGGTGACGTCATAGCCGATGGTGCGGGTGCTGCTCTCCTGCACCGTCTTGCAGCGCTGCTCCGTGGTGGTGTAGGTATCACCGGCCTGCATGTTGCCCTGCACCTGATTCCCGGCATAACCCCCTGCCACGGCACCGGCGGCGGTGGCCACCTTCTTGCCGCTGCCACCGCCAAACTGGTGGCCGACCACGCCGCCCAGGGCCGCGCCAACCACGGTACCCAGGATCTTGTGCTCGTCCTGCACCGGCTTGCGGTGGGTCAGGGTGACGTTGCGGCACTCCTGACGTGGCGTCTTGATGGTCTCGGTCACCGGCTTGCTGGCCAGCACCTCGGCAAACTGGGGCTCTGATGAAAACAGGGATCCGCTGGCGACCGCCGACAATGCCAGCGCAGAGGCAACACCGATCCCGACACCTGCCAACATGGATTTGTTCATCACTCTTCTCCTTGTACTCATACCCGTTGAGGGCTTGGGATCATTCTTGGCATTTTGCGCCGCAGGCTCAAGGCAAGGGCCACGGGATCGCGACAGGGGCTGACTGCGCAAAAAGTGACCGCGCAAAAATAGCGTCGGCGATTGGCGACAGGGAGAGCAGGGCCGAGGGCCCCTAAGACGTTTCGCTAATACCTGGGATCTGGCCCCCTTGATACCCTTTCATCCGGTTCCAGCCGGCATCCTGGCCCCGCATCAGGGCGCAATGCCGGTCGTGGTGAA
Source organism: Aeromonas sp. PrichA-15 (assembly GCF_017939245.1). Lineage (NCBI taxonomy): Bacteria > Pseudomonadati > Pseudomonadota > Gammaproteobacteria > Aeromonadales > Aeromonadaceae > Aeromonas > Aeromonas sp. PrichA-15. Next base: position 31,229 of record NZ_JAGKRH010000027.1, read on the forward strand.
CCGCGAGAGCCACCCCGTTTTGTGTCCCTGTGAGGAAGGATCCGATGACAGAGCAGAACATGTACGACGCCGGCCTTGGCAAGACGCCCGCCAATTTCGAGGCGCTGACCCCCTTGAGCTTTCTGGGGCGGGCCGCCCGGGTCTATCCCGACTATCCGGCGCTGATCCATGGGCCCCTGCGCCAGAGCTGGGCCCAGACCGAACGCCGTTGCCGCCAGCTCGCCTCGGCCCTGCGCCGTCGCGGCATTGGCGAGGGGGACACCGTCTCCATCGTCGCCCCCAATGTGCCGGCCATGTTCGAGGCGCACTTCGGGGTGCCCATGAGCGGCGCTGTGCTCAACACCATCAACACCCGGCTCGATGCGGACGCCATGGGCTTCATCTTCCAGCACGCCCAGAGCAAGATGGTGCTGGTGGACCGGGAGTTCGGCGCCGTGGTGCGAAAGGCGCTCTCTCTCATTGACAGCCAGCCCCTGGTGATCGCCATCGACGATCCCCTCTACCGGGAAGGGGAGCTGGTCGGCGAGCTCGACTACGAGGGGTTCATCGCCCTGGGGGACGGGGACGAACCCGGCTGGCTGCCGGCGGACGAGTGGCAGGCCATTTCCCTCAACTACACCTCCGGCACCACGGGGAATCCCAAGGGGGTGGTCTATCACCATCGCGGCGCCCACCTCAATGCGGTCAACAACGCCCTCTCCTGGGAGCTGCCCAAGCACCCCGTCTACCTCTGGACCCTGCCGATGTTCCACTGCAACGGCTGGTGCTTCCCCTGGACCCTGGCGGCCACCGCCGGGGTGAGCGTCTGTCTGCGCCACGTGCAGGCGGCGGCCATCTACGGGGCGCTGCGCGAGCACAAGGTGAGCCATTTCTGCGCCGCCCCCATCGTGCTCAATATGCTCAACAATGCCGATCCGGCGCTCAAGCAGGGGCTCGACCACCCCGTCAAGGCGATGACGGCGGGGGCAGCGCCGCCCGCCACCGTGATCGCCGGCATGGAGGCCATGGGGATCGCCGTGACCCATGTCTATGGCCTCACCGAAACCTATGGCCCCTGCGTGGTGTGCGAGCCGCAAAGACGCTGGCAGGGGCAGGATGCCACCACGCTCTCCCGTCTCAAGGCGCGCCAGGGGGTGGCCTCCCCCCTGCAAGGGGAGATGCGGGTCATCAACCCCGTCAGCGGCGAGCCGGTCCCCATGGATGGCAAAACCCTGGGAGAGATAGTGCTGCGGGGCAACATCGTCATGAAGGGCTACCTCAAGAACTCGGCGGCGAGCGAAGAGGCGATGGCACAGGGATGGTTTCGAAGCGGGGATCTCGCGGTCTGGCACCCGGACGGTTATGTGGAGATCAAGGACAGATCCAAGGACATCATCATCTCCGGCGGGGAGAACATCTCCAGCCTGGAGGTGGAAGACGTGCTCTATCGCCACCCCGATGTGGAAGAAGCCGCGGTGATCGCCATGCCGGACGAGACCTGGGGGGAGGTGCCCTGCGCCTTCGTCAAGCTCAAGGAGGGGCGCGAGCTCACCCAGGCCGAGCTCATCGGGTTCTGCCGCGAGCAGATGGCCCACTTCAAGGCCCCCAAGCGCATCATCTTCACCCCGCTGCCCAAGACCTCCACCGGCAAGGTGCAAAAATTCATGCTGCGCAAGCAGTTGGCGTGACGACAAAGGCGCCGTGCCATCAACGGGCCTGCGGGTCCGTTTTGTGTTGCGCGATGCAAAGAAGCAGGGCCTCGCCGGTAGCGGTCGCCAGCCAACAAGACGTGCCTTTCGAGCCCGTCCCGGCTTACCATGCCTGCCATGTCCCGCGAGCCTGAGGATGCCTGTGAGAAAATCGGATCGACTGTTTCAACTGACCAACCTGCTGCGGGCGCATCAACCCCTGACCGCCCGGGAGCTGGCGACGCGCCTGTGTGTGTCGGAGCGCACCATCTACCGCTATATCGACGATCTCTCTTTGGCGGGCATTCCGGTTTACGGGGAAGCCGGGCTGGGCTATCGGCTGAGCGAGGGGTTCGAGATGGCCCCGTTGCAACTGAGTGCGGCCGAGCTGGAGGCCCTCATCACCGGGGTGAACCTGGTGGCGGTGCTGACGGGCAAGGGGATGGCCGATCCTGCCCGCGCCCTGCTCGCCAAGATTGAGGCGGCCCTGCCCGCCAAGGAGGCTCGGGCACCTCGCGTCCCCGTGGTGCGGGTGCCGGACTATTCCACGGCGCACCCTGCATACGCTCGCTGGGACAGGTTGCACGATGCCATCACGGCCGGTCACTGGCTGCACATTGGCTACCGGGATGCCAGCGCCAGCAGGACGGAACGCCAGCTCTTTCCCCTCGGGCTCTTCTACTGGGGCGGATGCTGGACGCTCGGCGCCTGGTGTGCGCTGCGCCTGGCCTACCGGGATTTCAGGGTGGATCGCATCGACACCCTGGCGTCGTGCCGACCGGGAGAAGGGGCACCACCTGGTGCGACCCTGGCCGATTACCTTGCCCTGCGCCAGTCGGACGCGTTCCCCCCTGGGCGCAGTGGCGCCGAAAAAGTCATTCAGGACTGACACAAGGCTGTCAGTAGCCCTTCGTTATGCTGGGTTCTCCAGACCATCCACAACGGAGAAAACGAGGTGATCATCAAGGGTGACATGCAAGAGGCAAGGGACGTCGAATTTGCCACCTTTAGGCTCAGGGAAGGGGTGACGGAGGCGGATTTGCTCGCCCTGTCACGGCGGGTCGAGTCCGAGTTTCTTGTCCAGCAATCCGGGCTCATCATGCACTGCCTGCTGCGCGGCGCCGACGGCCTCTATGCGGACGTGGTGATGGCCCCCAGCCAGTCGCTGGTGGAAGCCTACTGCCAGCAGTGGCTGCACAACGACGTGGCAGGGGAGTACCTGACCCTGCTTGACCATGACTCGGTCAACATGAGCTTCTGGACCCGTATCGGCTGAGGGCGGCGCGGGGCCTGCCATCCCCCGGCGAGGGGACAATCATGAAATGAAACGGGCCCACAGGGCCCGTTTTGTTGAACAGAATTCAATAATTACTTGGTGTGGCGCTCATGCAGGCGCTGCACCACATCCTTCAAACCCAAGCCTTCGTTTTGCAGCAAGACGGTCAGGTGGTAGAGCAGGTCAGCGGATTCGTTGATGAGCTCTTCTCTGTCTTTCGCCATGGCGGCCAGGGCCACTTCCACCCCCTCTTCACCCACCTTCTGGGCGATGCGCTTGGTGCCTTTGCCATAGAGGCTGGCGGTGTAGCTGGTGGCGGGATCTGCCCCTTTGCGTGATGCCAGGATCTGTTCGAGCTCGGCCAGGAAGCCGAGCGGCGGCACGGGGTGGCCGTCGAAGCAGGAGGGGTTGCCCAGATGGCAGGTGGGGCCGACCGGGTCGGCGGCAATGAGCAGGGAGTCCTGATCACAATCGGTGGTGATGGCGACGAGCTTGAGCACATGGCCCGAGCTCTCGCCCTTGGTCCACAGGCGCTGCTTGCTGCGGCTGAAGAAGGTGACCTGGCCGGTGGTCTGGGTCTTTTCCAGCGCCTCGCGGGTCATGAAGCCCTGCATCAGCACTTCGCCGCTGAGGGAATGCTGGACGATGGCGGGGATCATGCCCTCACACTTGGCCCAGTCCAGGCGCTCGGCCAGCGGCAATGCATTGTCTACTGCTTGATTATTCACGGATGGCGACTCCTTCGTTTTTCAGCCAGCGTTTCAATTCGGGAATGGGAATGAGGCCCTTGTGGAACACGGAGGCGGCCAGCGCCCCGTCCACGTCGGCCAGGGTAAAGGCATCGCGAAAGTGCTCCATGGCCCCGGCGCCGCCGGAGGCGATGAGGGGCACCTTGCACACGGCGCGCACCAGCTTGAGCTGCTCAAGGTCGTACCCCTGACGCATGCCGTCCTGGTTCATCACGTTGAGCACTATCTCTCCCGCGCCCCGGCGCTGCACTTCCTGTACCCACTCCAGGGTGGTCCAGGTGGTGGTGCGGGTGCGGCTCTCGTCGCCGGTATACTGTTTGACCTGATATTGACCGAGGGCGGCATCGAAGTAGGAATCGATACCCACCACCACGCACTGCACGCCGAAGCGCTCGGCGAGCCGGGTGATCAGGGTGGGATCGGCCAGGGCGGGGGAGTTGATGGAGACCTTGTCGGCACCGAATTCCAGGATCTGGCGGGCATCCTCCACGCTTTTGATGCCGCCGGCGACGCAGAAGGGGATGTCGATGACTTCCGCCACCCGGCTTACCCAGCTCTTGTCCACTACCCGTTCGTCGCTCGAGGCGGTGATGTCATAGAAGACCAGCTCATCGGCGCCCTCGGCGGCGTAGCGGCGGGCGAGGTCGACAATGCCGCCCATCACCTCGTGGTTGCGAAACTGCACGCCCTTGACCACCACGCCATCTTTGACGTCGAGACAGGGGATAATACGCTTTGACAACATGCTCATTGCTCCATGTAAAGCACGGTTAAAGAAACGTCGTTCTGCCGCCGGCGTTGGCCCGGGCGGCGGACGGGAACAGGGTTGGCATGCCTTGAACGGGGGCCCATGAAGGGAGAAACGACAGGCCCGGCAGGCCGTCTCGTCGCCTCTGGGCACCCCACTATATGCATGACTTCATTCAGTGATTCAACCCTTTGTCGCCCTTCACCTGCCCCGGATGGCAGGCTGGCGCCTCGGGGAGGGGAGCCCGATCGTCCGGGTGGGTCTCGTCCGTTGCCATATGCTGGCGCAGGGTGAGCAGGGCGGCATCAAAATCAAACGCCTTCAGTTGCCTGGTCAGGGTGTCGCTGCGAGACCCCAGCATGAGGCGAAGGGGGCCGGCATACTGCTCGTAGAGGGGGATCACGGCGGTGTCGCTTTGCACCAGCAGGGCTTCCATCTGGCCCAGCAGTTGCTGGCGCCACTGATCTCCCAGGGGCACCAGATCGGTGGTCGGGGCGGCGAGATCGTCCCCGAGCAGAGCGCAAAGGGTGGCTATCTCCTCATCGATGGATGACATGAGTCCGGTTGGCTCAGTGTCGCCGCCCGCGATGGCCTGCTCCAGGGCGAGGCAGTGGCGCGACAGCTCATGTGCCCCCAGGGTGCTCGCCACGCCGCGCAGGCTGTGGGCCATGCGAGTTGCATCGCTGTGCTCCCCGGCCTGCAAGTGGCAGTGCAGCCGGGCCATGTCCTGGCCATGCTCATGGATGAAGTAGCGAAGCAGGGCCAGGTATTTCTCCTGATTGCCGTTGAGGGTCGCCAGCCCCTGGTCGAGATCCAGACCCTGGTGTGCCTGCAGGCGGGCAAGGGGGCCTGTCACGGGATGGCGAGTGCTGTCGTCCGGGTCAATCTCGGGGACCTTGCTCTGGGGCAACCAGCGCTGCAGGGCGTCAAACAGCTTGGCGGGGGTGACGGGCTTGGCAATGAAATCGTTCATGCCGGCCGACTCGCTCGCCTTTCTGTCCTCCTCGAAGGCGCTGGCGGTGAGCGCCAGAATGGGCAACCTGTCCATGCCGGGCAGGGCCCGGATGGCGCGGGTGGCGCTGTAGCCATCCATCACCGGCATCTGTATGTCCATCAGGATGAGGTCGAAGGGATGCTGGTTGACGAGGGCCAGGGCCTCCTGGCCGTTGACGGCAGTCTCGATGACGAGGCCGCTGTGGCACAGGAGCTCGAGCACCACTTCCCGGTTGATGGCGTTGTCTTCCACCAGCAGGATCCGGGCGTGGCGAGGGAAGCTGAAGGCCTGTTGGTTCCCCTGCTCGGACGGGGTCCGGGAAGGAGCGTCCTCTTTTGCCTTGAACAGCCTGGCGGTAAACCAGAAGCAGCTTCCCTGGCCTGGCTCGCTGGTGACTCCGACCTCACCCCCCATCAGGGCGGCGATCCGGCTGGTGATTGCAAGGCCAAGGCCAGTGCCGCCATATCTGCGAGTGGTGGAGACATCCGCCTGTTCGAACGCCTGGAACAGCTTCTCGCGCTGTGCAGGGGTGATGCCGATGCCGGTGTCTTCCACCTCGAAGCGCAGCAGGTAGCCGGTGGTGAGGGGGCGGGCCAGCCTGACGCGCAGGGTGACGGTTCCCTGCTCGGTGAACTTGATGGCGTTGGTCGCATAGTTGAGCAGGGCCTGGCGCAGGCGGGTGATGTCGCCGTGCACCCAGGCGGGGGTATCGCCGATGTCCGTCACTATGGTGAGCCCCTTGGCCCTGGCCTGGTCGTTCATCAGGGCGCGGACGTTGTCCAGCATGGCGGAGAGGGAGAAATCGGTCAGCTCCAGCGTCATCTTGCCCGCATCGATCTTGGAGAGATCCAGGATGTCGTTGAGGATGCTGAGCAGGTGCTGGGCGGCAGTGTCTATCTTGGTCAGCCGTTCGAGGTCGGTGGGATCCCGGGTGTCGCGCTTGAGCAGATAGGTGAGCCCCAGGATGGCATTCATGGGGGTGCGGATCTCGTGGCTCATGTTGGCAAGAAAGGCGCTCTTGGCGTGGTTGGCACTTTCGGCCCGCTGGTGGGCCTGGGCCAGCTGCCGGGTGCGCTCGTTGACCATCTCCTCCAGGTGGTAACGATACTGGTCCAGCTCCTCGCCGAGCTGCTTCTTCTCGGTGATGTCGGCCTGGACCGTGACGTAGTGGGTGATTTCGCCGCTCTCCTGGCGGATCGGCGACACCGTGGCCAGCACCTGGTAGTGGGAGCCATCCTTGCGCTGGTTGATGAATTCGCCATGCCAGCGCTGGCCGTGGTTGATGGCATCCCACAGGGCGACATAGCTGGCATCCGGGGTGAGGCCAGAGCGCAGCAGGGACGGGGTCCGGCCTATCACTTCGTGCTGCTGGTAACCGCTGGCGGCGAGGAAGGCGGGGTTGACGTACTCGATGCGCGCCCGGGTGTCGGTGATGAAGACGCCGTCAGGGCTCTGTTCGAGGGCCAGGGACAACTGGCGCAACTGTTGCTCGGCCAGCTTGCTCTGGGTGATGTCCAGATGGATGCCAAGGAGGCGCACGGGCCGCTGCTGGGCGTCCCGATAGACGCTCCCTTTGCTCACCAGCCAGCGGATGCCGCCATCTGGCAGCAGGATCCTGAACTCCAGCTCGACGGGGGCGCCGCTGACCGCCCGCTCCGCCAGCAACTGCTCGATGCGGGGCCTGTCATCCGGATGCAGGCAGGCTTGCCAGGCGGCCAGCTCGCCGAGCGCCTCGGCACTGCGGCCATAGAGGCGGGCACATTCCGGCGAGAAGACGAGGCGGTTGCTGACCATGTCCCATTCCCAGATGCCGACATGGGCTCCTTCCTGGGCCATCAGCAGGCGCTGCTCGCTCTCGCGCAGGGCGCTGCTGACGGTTTCGGCGCGCACCCGTGCACTGATGGCGTCGTCCATCAGGTTCAGGGCTGCGAGGCGAGCACGACGCTGGGTATCGAGCGCCATCTGCTGATTGTGTTGCAGGCGCTGCTCCGCGAGCTTGCGCTCCGTGATGTCCTGCACGGTGCCGTAGAGCTCGAGTATGGTGCCATCCCTGTCCCTGAGCGCCGCCCCGCGGGCAATGACCCAGGCGGTCTCCCCCTGCTCCGTGATCACTTCGGCATCGCACTCGTAGGGCTGCCCGTCCATCCTGCAGCGCTCGACGGCCTGGGCCACCGTGTGCCACCCCTCCTGGGTGAAGTATTTTCTGACCTCGGGATAGACGGCGGGGGGGAGGGCCGGATCCCGGCCATAGATGCGATAGATCTCCGGTGACCAGAAGTGGCTGTCATCGGCCACGCGCCAGCGCCAGTTCCCTATCTTGGCGAGACGCTGGGACTCGCGCAGTATGGCTTCGTTGCGGCGCAGCGCCTCCTCGGTCTCCTTGTTCTGCCGGTTGTCCTCGATGATGGAAATGAAGTAGTCGGGATTGCCTTCGGCGTCGCGCACCAGGGCCACCGTCAGAGTGGTCCAGATGATCTCGCCCCCCTTGTGCAGGTAGCGCTTCTCCAGGGTGTAGTGGGGGATAGTTCCCGCCAGCACCCGGGCCACATGTGCCTCATCGAGGTAGAGATCGTCCGGGTGGGTCAACTGCTGGAACGTCATCCCGGTGAGCTCGTCGGCCCGGTAGCCCAGGATGTGGCACAGCCGCTGATTGACACGCAGCCAGTGTCCATCGGGGGAGACCAGGGCGATGCCGACCGCCGCCTGTTCGAAGGTGACCTGGAAGCGGTTCTCGTTCTGCTGCAACTGGTTCTGGGTGTTCATCAGCTCCTGCCAGCGCAGGACCTCTCTGGCCCGGGCGCGATGAAAGGCGGCACTGAGCACGCTGATGAGCAGACCGTTGGCGATGAGCAGGCACCATTGCACCAGATCCTGGCCAGCCTCGACACTCAGTGAATAAATGGGGGGGAGCATGAAATAGCTGGTGACCAGGGCGGTGATCAGGGTGCAGAGCAGACCTGGCAACAAGCCCCCCAACAGGGCGCAAACGATGATGGGCAGCATGAAGAGAACCAGCAGCGGTCGCTCACCAAAGGCGATGGGCAGCTGGACACGGATTTGCAACATCAGAACGGGCAGCAGCACGGCCAGCAGGGAGATCCCCCAGCGCTGGGTGGAGGGGCGCACATGCCACAGGGGTGACCAGCTCATCATGGGAGATCCTCCGGTGGCATGGGGGCCTGGGGATAGGGGGGCGGCACTCCGAGCCGACGGGAGAGCCCGTTGATCTGGTGCTTGAGGGCCAGCATGGCGAGCTCCCTGTCTACCATCACCTTGTTGAACCGCTCCAGCTCATGGTTCTGCTGGCGCAGCTCGCTGGCCTGGCGGGTCAGGGCCTGTTCAACCTGCTCCCGTTCGGTGACATCGAGCAGAATGCCGATGATGGCGGGCTGGCCGAGGTAGTCGACGCGCCGCCCGTACAGCTCGACCTCCAGGGATTCCCCGTGCTGATGCAGGGCACTGAAGCGGGTGTGGATATCGCGCGCGTCCTGCTCGCACGCGTGCACCAGCTCGGCAACCCTGGTGCTGTCCTTGGGAGCGGCAAGGGCGTGCAACTGGCCAACGGCGATCAGCGCCCCCGGGGTGTCATAGCCAAACAGTCGGGCAAAACAGGGGTTGATGTAGCAGAGCCGACCCTGCTGGATGATGTAGATCCCGGCAAGGGATTGCTCCACCAGTGCACGGAACAGCCCCTCCCGCTCTCGCAAGTCGGCCTCGGCCCGTTTGAAGTCCGTGATGTCCCGAGAGATGCCGAAGATCCCGATCACCTGCCCCTCGCTGTCTTGCAAGGGGCCTTTGGTTGCGAGAAACACATGCTCGCCATCGGGCAGGGTCAGGTACTCCTCCTCGGTCTGCACCCGGTTGCGCTCTATGACCTGGCGCCCGGATGCCATCAGCATCTGCGCCTGCTGCGGCGGGAAGAGCGTCAGATCATCCTGGCCCAGCACCTCGTCAACCGGCTTGCCGACAAACTGGCTGGCGGCCCGGTTGAAGAGGATGTATCTGCCCTCCTTGTTCTTGGCGAAGATGGCGTCTTCCGAGCTGTCGGCGATGGCGGAGAGCAGTTGCAACGCCTCCAGCCGCTGGGACTGGGAATGCTGAAGCTGCTCGGCCATCTGCAGCCGGGTGTGCTGGCGCAGCAGGATGATGCCGGCGTTGGTGACAAAGAGCACCAGCAGGCCGATGAGACCGATCCAGACGCTCTCCTTGAAGGTGGCCTGGTAGAGTTCCGCCTTGTCGATCTTGGCCAGCAGGTACCAGTCCGTGTTCATGACCGGATAGACAACCCCGAAGACCTCGCTGCCCCGGTAATCCTGGCCATAGAGTACCTGGGGCATGCCGCGTTCGGCGAGCCGCAAATACTGGGCAGCCAGCAGGGTGGGGTGGGTGACGGGATAGTGCAGGGTGAGAGCCGGTTCCGGGCGATAGCGCAGGCTACTCAGATAGTGGACCTGATCCCCCTGCTGGCGAAACAGAATGGCTTCTCCACTGCTGTCTGGGACGGGCCAGGACCCCAGGATCTGATCGAGCCAGCGATTTGCGCTTATCTGCATCACCAGCACGGGGGCAGGTCCTGCAGCAACCTCCAGATTGACCAGAAAGTCCAGCCTGGCGTGACCGCGATCATCGAGATAGGGACCAAGACGCATGACGTTGCCCTGCTCGAGCCGTGGCAGGGCGTCACGCAACGTGGCATTCATGGTGTCGCCACCCGGGGTATGCCACAGGGGCTGTCCGGCAGGATTGAACACGGCCGCACCGTGAAATCCGCGTACCGAGATGAATTCGAGCAGCCTTGCCAGTGGTGGCGTGATCGCTTCGGGTGAGGATGGTGCTTGTCCGGGACGATAGAAATCAGTACTGCCCAGACCCTTTATGAGCTGGTGAATATCCTGCTCGTGGGTTCCGAGCCACTCGGTGACGCGCTGGCTCTTGAGATCCGCGATGGCTTCGAGACGAGCCACCTCCTTGTTGCGTGCCAGTTCGATGTTGCGGGCGATGGCCATGGCGGTCAGGGCCAAAATGAGCCCGTTGAGCAACAGGAAGGGGATCCATTGACGCCGCGTAAAGACAGGTGTGCTGCCGGTGGTGTCAATGCGACGACGCAGCATGGCATAAAGCATGAGGGCCGTGATGAGGATGAAGAGCCAGCCCTTGATGGTGCTTGCCATGGCGAACTGGGCAGGGGTGCTGAACAGCCACTCCACCGCCTTGTCGGAGAGCAGGATCCACAGGCTTGCCACGGCGGCATAGGTGAGCACGACGTTGAGCACATGTGCCCGGGTCAGGGGAGCCTCAGCCATCCACGGCCTCGCTGCCATCCTGGTAGCGTTCGGCAATGGTGACGAACGCGTCGAAATGGCGATCGAAGGCGGTCACGACATCGGGATCGAAATGGTGGCCGCTGCCGGAGAGGATGAGGGCGCGAGCCTCGTCGTAGCTCATGGCCGGCTTGTAGACCCTGGCGCAGATGAGGGCGTCAAACACGTCTGCCAGCGCCATCAGGCGGGCCGAGAGGGGTATGGCGTCCCCTTGCAAGCCATCCGGGTAGCCGCTGCCATCCCACTTCTCGTGGTGCCAGTGGGCGATCTCCTTGGCCAGGGTGAGGAAGGCCAGGGGCTGCTCCATGTCCTGTTCGGCCTCCTCGATGGCATCGCTGCCGAGCTTGGCGTGGGTGCGCATGATCTGCCACTCCTCCGGGGTCAGCTTGCCCGGCTTGAGCAGGATGTGGTCGGGAATGCCCACCTTGCCGATATCATGAAGCGGTGCGGAGCGGCTCAGCAGATCGATGTAACCCGGGCTCAGGGTATCGGCGAAACGGGGGTGATCAGCCAGGGCGCTCGCCAGCAGACGCACATAGCCCTGGGTGCGCAGGATATGGTTGCCGGTTTCGGGGTCGCGGATCTCCGCCAGATGGGCGAGGGCGCGGATGGAGACCTGCTGGATCAGGTCGTTTTCCGCCATTCGCCGCGCGACCTCGGCTTCCAGCGCCGCATTCTGGTTTTGCAGACCGTCACGGGCCTGCTTGGCCTCCAGCTGGGTACGCACCCGGGCCTGAACGACCACCGGTTTGATGGGCTTGGTGATGTAATCAGCGGCGCCGAGGGAGAGGCCGAACTCCTCGCTCTGGGGGTCGGCGAGGGCGGTGAGCAGAACGACGGGAATACGGCTGCTGATCGGGGACTGACGCAATTGCCTGAGCACTTCATAACCATCCATGCCGGGCATCATCACATCCAGCAGGATGAGGTCAGGCTTTGGATCCGCGCTGACGATGCGCAGGCATTTTTCCCCGCTCTGCGCAGCCAGCACGCGGTAATGAGGCGAAAGCAATTCGGTCAGTACCATCAGATTTTCGGGTGAGTCGTCGACGATCAGGATGGTGGCGTTGTGAGGTGTCAACATATGTCTTCCATGACGCTATCCCTGTGAGGTCGAGTATAGAGCCAATTGCTGCCAAATCATAAGGTTCGCCCCCATCGGGGAGAAAGAGGCCTGCCCGGATGGGCAGGCTGTCTGATGCCGGAAAGGGGCGCGTCACGCAGCGCGGCCGTCACCCCAGCAGTGAATGGCTTCTGCCACGTCAAACTTGCCCTCCAGCAGGGCACGGCCGAGGATGATCCCCTTGACGCCGGTTCCCTTGAGCGCCTCGATATCCGCCAGACCGCCGATACCGCCGGACGCCTGGAAGCCGACGCTCGGGTAGCGGGCGCAGAGATCCCGGTAGAGTTCGACGTTGGTGCCCGCCAGGGTACCGTCCCGGCTGATGTCGGTGCAGAGCACATGCCTGAGTCCGGCGGGGAGGAAGCGCTCGATCAGCGCCTCGATGGAGATGCCGCTGTTCTCCTGCCAGCCAGCCACTGCGATGTGGCGGTTGCCCTGTTCATCGATGTTGACATCCAGGGCCAGCACGATGCGCTCGGGACCATATTTCTCCATCCAGCTGGCCACCAGATCCGGGGATTTGACGGCGGTGGAACCGATCACCACCCGGCTGGCGCCGGCCGCCAGCAAGTCGGCCACATCCTGTTCGCTGCGCACGCCGCCGCCGACCTGCACCGGTGCCTCGGTGGCGGACAGCAGCTGGGCGATGAGGGCCAACTGGCGGGCCTTGGCATCCTTGGCGCCGTCCAGATCCACCAGGTGCAGCTGCGCCGCCCCCTGGCTGACATAGCCATCGAAGCGGGCCTGCGGGTTGTCGCTGTAGGCGGTTTTCTGGCCGTAGTCGCCCTGGTAGAGGCGCACGACCTGACCGTTGATAAGGTCGATTGCGGGAATAATCATGCCTGTCATAGCTCCAGAAAGTTTTGCAGTAGGCGGGCACCGGCCGGGCCGGATCGCTCCGGGTGGAATTGGGCGCCAAAGAAGTTGTCCCGCCCGACGATGGCGGTAAAGGGCAGGCCGTAGTCGCAGGTCGCCAGGGTCGCGTCGGTCACCTCCAGCGCATAGGAGTGGACAAAGTAGAAGTAGCTGCCGCTGGGGATGCCTTTGAGTAGCGGGTGGGTCTCGTCGTGTTCAATCTGGTTCCAGCCCATGTGGGGCAGGCGCAGGTTGCCCACCTCCATCAGGCGGATCCTGCCAGGCACGATGCCGAGGCAGTCGATGAGCGCTCCTTCGCTGCCATCGGCGCTCATGTTCTCTTCCGAGGCCTGTGCCAGCATCTGCATGCCGAGGCAAAAACCGAGCAGCGGCTGCTTGGCGGCGCGAATGAGGGGCACCAGTTCCCGCTCATTGAGGTTCTTCATGGCGGCGATGGCAGTGCCGACGCCGGGCAGGATCAGCTTGTCGGCCTGCTCGATGTCGGCGGCCTTGCAGCTCACCCTGGGCTGCACGCCGAGGCGCTCGAACGCCATGCGCACCGAGGCGAGATTGGCGCAGCCGGTGTCGATGATGACCAGGTTCTGTTTCCCCATCACAGCACCCCCTTGCTGGAGGGAAGCTCGCTCCCTTCCACGCGAATGGCCTGGCGCAGGGCGCGGCCAAAGCCTTTGAACAGCGCTTCCACCTGGTGGTGGGTGTTGCCGCTGCCCACCTTCATCTGCAAGGTGATGGCCATGGCGTCAGAGAGGGAGCGGAAGAAGTGGGGCACCATCTCGGTGGCCATCTCTCCCACGCTGTCGCGACCAAAGCCGCTCGGGCAGTCGAACACGAAGTAGGGACGGCCGCTCAGATCCAGCGCCGTGGCCACGTCCAGCTCGGTCAGCGAGGTGTTGTCAGCCTCCTGGCGGGGACGCCCGTCGATCACCGCCTGCACCTCGTCCATCGCCAGCACGAAGCCGAAGCGGCCGATGCCGCGCTTGTTGCCAAGGGCCTGGCGCAGGGCTTGACCCAGCGCCAATCCCACATCTTCCACCGTGTGGTGATCGTCGATGTGCAGATCGCCGCTCACTTTGAGCTTGAGGCGAAAGCCCGCGTGGGTCGCTATCTGATCCAGCATGTGATCGAAGAAGCCGATGCCGGTGGCGATCTGGTTGCCACCGCTCTTGTCGAGATCCACCGCCACCTGGATGCGGGTCTCCTTGGTGTAGCGCTCCACCTCGGCCACGCGCCCCTTGGAGAGCAGCTGATCACGAATGACAGTCCAGCCGTGATCTTGCGGGTGGTAACGTATGCTGCGGATGCCCATGTTCTCGGCAAGCTGGATGTCGGTCTGTCTGTCGCCAATCACGAAGGAGTTGGCAAAGTCGATGCGGCCCGAGGCGAGATACTCCTTCACCAGCCCAAGGTGAGGCTTGCGGCAGCTGCAACCGTCGGTAGGGAAGTGTGGACAGATCAGCACTTGCTCCCAGGTAACACCCTGGGATTCGAAGAGGTGCATCATCAGGTCGTGGGGCGGCTGGAAGTGTTCAAGGGGCAGGCTGGCGGTGCCGAGCCCATCCTGGTTGGTCACCATCACCAGCACGTAGCCGGCGGCCTGGAGCTCACGCAGCACAGGTATCACCATGGGCTCGAAGCGCAGCTTCGCAAGGCTGTCCACCTGCTTGTCGGTGACCGGCTCCTCGATCAGGGTGCCGTCACGGTCGATAAACAAAAACGGGGTTTTCATCGCTACATCCTTGCTTGTCTTACAGAGAGGGTGGGGGCAGGTCACGCAGCACGGCCAGCACGGCGTCCATTTCGCCCTGATAGCCGATGGTGATGCGGATGCTGTTGTCAAGGCCAGGCTTGCTGGAGAAATCACGCAAGATGATGCCGGCGGCCTTCATGGCGGCGAACACGGCGGCGCCATCTTTGAAGCGCACCAGCACGAAGTTGCCCTTGTCCTCGAACACTTCCTTGACGCAGGGCAGACGAAGCAGCTCCGCCTTGATGAGCGCCTTTTGCTTGTTGAGTTCCAGCACCCGCTCCTGCATCAGTTCCAGCCCCATGGGAGAGAGCGCCTGGGCGGCAATCTGGGCGATGGGGTCGGGAATGGGGTAGGGCGCGATCACCTTGGCCAGCATGGCAATCACCTCGGGATCCCCCAAAGTAAAGCCGCAGCGGATCCCTGCCAGGGCAAAGGCCTTGGAGAGGGTACGGGTCACCACCAGGTTCGGGTATTGGGCGAGCAGGTCCACCACAGAGGCCTCCGGGCAGAATTCGATGTAGGCCTCGTCCACGACGATGATGGCGCGGTCCCGGGCCTTCTCCAGCAGGGCGACGAGTCCCTTGCGGCCCACCAGATCCCCGGTGGGATTGTTGGGGGAGCAGAGGAACACCAGCTTCACGTCAGAGAGGCGATCGGCGATGGCGGGCCAGTCCGGCTGACGGCTGGCGGTCAATGGCTGCTCGACAATCCCCACGCCACAGGTCTCGGCGCTGATGGCGTACATGCCGTAGGTGGGGGGGCAGATGAGGATCTGATCTTCCCCCGCCTCGCAGAAGGTGCGGATCAAGAGCTCGATGGCCTCGTCGGCACCGCGGCTTACCAGCACCTGATCCGGATTGACCCCGGCGTAGGCGGCATAGCCATTCACCACCTCGGCCGGCTGGCACTCGGGATAGCGGTTGAGGCGACTCCCCTCGACGGTGAAGGGATAGGCCAGGGGGGCCTCGTTGGCATTGAGCCAGACGTGGCCCTGGCCGCCGATGCGGCGCGCGGACTGGTAGGGAGTGAGAGCCCGTACAACGCGACGGGCCAGATTGACGATGCTCATGACAAATCCTTCTGCTGTGCTGTTTGTTGGGGCTCGGCGGCCAGGGCGTTCAACCTGAGGGTGACGGCATGCTTGTGGGCATCGAGCCCCTCGGCCTGGGCGATGCGCTGGACAATGGGGCCAAGGCCGCGAATGCCGTCTGCAGTGAGCTCTTGAACCGTGTAGCGGCGCTGATAGTCAGCAAGCCCCAGGCTCGAGCAAGTGCGGGCATAGCCGTAGGTGGGCAGAGTGTGGTTGGTGCCGCTGGCGTAATCACCGACCGACTCCGGTGTCCATGCCCCGAGGAAGATGGAGCCCGCGTTCTCGAGCTTGTCCAGCAGATCCCGGGGTGCCCGGGTCTGCACGATGAGGTGTTCCGGTGCATAGGCGTTGGAGATGGCGCAGGCCTCCTCCAGGTTGTCGCAGAGGATCACCAGGCTTGCCTTCAGGGCTTGCTCGGCGATGTCGCGGCGGCTGAGGTCGGCGAGTTGCGCCTGGATCTCGCTGCCGATGGCATCGGCCAGGGAAGCGGAGGTGGTGACCAGCACCACCTGGCTGTCGGGGCCGTGCTCGGCCTGGGAGAGCAGATCCGATGCCACGAAGGCCGGGTTGGCGCTCTCGTCTGCGATCACCAGCACCTCGGAGGGGCCGGCTGGCATGTCGATGGCGGCGCCCCGCCAGTCACGGGAAACCTGGCCCTTGGCTTCGGTCACATAGGCGTTGCCCGGGCCGAAGATCTTGTCCACCTTGGGGATGGTTTGCGTGCCATAGGCCATGGCCGCGATGGCCTGGGCGCCGCCGATGGCGAACACCTGACGGACGCCACAGGCGCGGGCGGCAAACAGGATCTCGTCGCTCGCCGGAGACGGGGTACAGAGCACCACCTCACGGCAACCGGCCAGGCTTGCCGGAATGGCCAGCATCATCACGGTGGAGGGGAGCGGCGCGCTGCCTCCCGGGACATAGAGGCCGACCCGGCTGATGGGTTGGGTGCGCAGCTCGCACAGTACCCCGGGCTGGGTTTCGACTCGGACGACGGGCTGTACCTGGGCGGCGTGGAAGGTACGGATATTGGCGATGGCGGCCTCGATGGCACCCTTGATGTCATCACCGAGTCGAGCGCAGGCGGCATCCACTTCCGCGTCGCTCACCCGAAGCTGTTCGCGGGGCGCGCGTTCGAAACGCTGGCTCAGCTCGCGCAGGGCCTCATCGCCCCGGCTACGTACCGCGGCAATGATGTCT
Organism: Aeromonas sp. PrichA-15; assembly: GCF_017939245.1. NCBI lineage: Bacteria > Pseudomonadati > Pseudomonadota > Gammaproteobacteria > Aeromonadales > Aeromonadaceae > Aeromonas > Aeromonas sp. PrichA-15. Next base: position 48,020 of record NZ_JAGKRH010000027.1, read on the forward strand.
CGCACCACGGTACCGATGTCGGCTTCGTCGCCAAGGGCGGGCCGGGTCAGGACCTCGGCTTGCCGGGCGGGGGAGAGGGTCTTCCAGATCAGGGTCTGCATGATGTGTCTTCCTTATTCCATCATCTCGGCTTATTCCATCATCTTTTCAATGGGCAGCACCAGGATGGAGCTGGCACCCAGGGCCTTGAGCTGTTCCATGGTCTCCCAGAACAGGGTTTCGCTGGAGACGACGTGCAGGGCCACCTGGTTGGTGTCACCGGCGAGCTGCATGATGGTGGGACGCTCCGCCCCCGGCAGCAGATCGGTGATGGCATCGAGCTTGTCTTTGGGGGCGTGCAGCATGATGTATTTGCTTTCGCGCGCCTGCTGCATCCCCTGGATGCGGGGCAGCAGCTTGTCGATGAGTTTCTGCTTGGCATCGTTCAGGGGGTTGGGAGCCTGCACCAGGACGGCCTTGGAGCGGTAGATCACCTCGACCTCTTTCAGGCCGTTGGCTTCCAGGGTCGCGCCGGTGGAGACCAGATCGCAGATGGCATCGGCCAGACCCGCGCGGGGGGCCACTTCCACCGAGCCACCCAGCATCACGCTCTTGAAGCCCAGGCCCTTCTCGTCGAAGAAGCGCTTGAGCAGACCGGGGTAGGAGGTGGCGATGCGCTTGTCGGCCAGGCTCTCGGGTCCTGTGTAGTTGACATCGTCCGGCACCGCCAGAGAGAGGCGGCAGCCGCCGAAGTCGAGCTGCTTGAGGGTCTTCACCGCAAAGGGCTGCCCCTGGGCTGCGCGAATGAGCTGCACCTCTTCGAGAACGTTCTCGCCGATGATGCCAAGATCGACCACCCCTTCCATCACCAGACCCGGGATGTCGTCATCACGCACTCGCAGAATGTCGATGGGCATGTTCTCGACATGGGCGATGAGGCGCTGTTCCCGCAGGTTGATCTTGAGGCCGCAGCTCTTGAAGAGGGCCTGGGAATCCTGGCTCAGACGACCGGATTTTTGCATGGCGATGCGCAGACGTTGTGTTTCCATTGCTCGATTTCCTTCTAGTCAAAAACGAAAAAACCCTCGGAAGTATGTGCTTCCGAGGGTTCATGAATCTTGCGGTCCTTTTGGAAGTCACCAGTTAAGTGTCTTCCAGCAGTCAACCTCCTGAAAGACTATTCGGGATGATGATGGTGATGATGAGTCTTCAGGGTGGTGAACTTCATGATGTAATGAATCCTTTACAAATCAGATGCCGTTGTTGACGCCCGATTTAAACTACCTGCCTTGACAGAAAATGCAACCGAAAAATGTGATCCGGACGATTAAAGTTGAGAAAACGGTTTTCTGGTCGATAACTAGACAATGAGATGCCAAAGGAGGCGACATCATGCCCAGCCAGGACCTGTTATTTCCCATCCTGCCCCGCGCACCCTCGACACCGAGCCCGGATGACATCAAGCGGGAGGTGACCCAGATCAGCCAGAAACATCAGCTGCGCAAGATAGGCACCGACAATGGCGGCGGTGGCCAGCATCACCAGCAGAGAGAGCAGCCGCCAAAGCCTGATCAACCAGCGGTGCAGGATGATGATCACAAACCGGATCCGGACCACCGGATTGATCTCTTCGTCTGAACGCATTATCAGTCCCGCTTTTTCCGCGCTTTTGGCATAATACCCGCTTTTGCAGCGGGACATGCCTTTGACCATCACCCAGACCCTGTTCAAGCCAGACGGCCCCCTGGCCCGCCATATCGACGGCTTCAAGGCCCGTGCCCCGCAACTGGAGATGGCCGAGGCGGTGTCGCGCGCCATCAAGCAAGGTGGCCGCTTGCTGGTGGAGGCTGGAACGGGCACTGGCAAAACCTATGCCTATCTGGTGCCTGCGCTGGAATCCGGCAAGCGGGTGGTGATCAGTACCGGGTCCAAGAACCTGCAAGAGCAGCTCTTCTATCGGGATCTGCCCACCATCACGGGGGCGCTTCACTACACCCCGCCGGTGGCACTGCTCAAGGGGCGCAGCAATTATCTCTGCATCGAGCGGATGAACCGGCTGTTGAGTGAATCCCATCTGCAAAAGCCCGAGATCCTGAGCGATCTCGTGAAGGTCAAATCCTGGTCGACTGCCACCGACAACGGCGATGTGGGGGATATCCCGGGGCTACAGGAGAACGCCGAGATCCTTGTCCACGTCACCAGCACCAACGACAACTGCCTGGGTCGCGACTGCCCCTATTACGATGATTGTCACCTGGTCATCGCCCGGCGCCGTGCCATGGACGCCCAGGTGGTGGTGATCAACCACCATCTCTTTTTCGCCGACATGGCGGTCAAAGACACCGGCTTTGGCGAGCTGGTGCCCGAGGCGCAGGTCTATGTCTTCGACGAGGCGCACCAGCTGCCCGAGATCGCCAGCCACTACTTCGGCAAGTCCGTGGGCAGTCGCACCATCCAGGATTTGGCGCAGGATATCCAGCTCGCCTACCGGGCAGAGGCTCATGACATGGCCCAGCTTGGCAAGGCGGCGGACAGGCTCGCCATTGCCAGTCAGGATTTGCGCCTTGCCTTCGGCGTGGAGGGGGGGCGCGGCAACACCCGGGATCTGCTGAGACAATCCCTCTGGGCCCAGGCGCTGGCCCGCCTCAACGATGCCATCGGGCTCTGTTATGAAGTGCTGAAACTGGCGCTCGGGCGAGGGGAGCAGCTGGATCATTGTTTCGAGCGCATCAGCGAGCTGCGTACCCGCCTTGGGGAGGTGCTGGCGGTCAACCAGACCGGTTTCTCCTACTGGTATGACTGTTCGCGTCTGCACTTTACCCTCAATCTGACGCCGCTGTCGGTCGCCGAGCGCTTCGGTGCCGAGGTGCAGCGCCCCGAGGTGGCCTGGGTCTTCACCTCGGCCACCTTGACGGTGGACAATCGCTTCGCCCACTTTGTCGCCGAGATGGGGCTGGCCGGCAGCGCCGAACTCATTCTCGACAGTCCGTTCGATTACGCCGAGCAGGCGCGCCTGTGCGTACCCCGTTTCCTGCCAGAGCCCAATGCCTTCGGGCGCGGGGAGCAGCTGGCGACCCTGATGATCCCCCTCATCAACAAGACGCCGGGGGGGTGCTTCTTCCTCTGCACCAGCCATCAGGTGATGCGCCAGGTGGCCGAGGTGCTGCGCCGGGAAATCGGCCGCACCGTCCTGCTGCAAGGGGAAGACAACAAGCAGCGGCTGCTCAAGACCTTCGTGGAGAACGGTCGGGCCGTGCTGGTGGCCACCAGCAGTTTCTGGGAGGGGATAGACGTGCGGGGGGCGGCATTGTCCTGTGTTATCATCGACAAGCTGCCCTTTGCGAGCCCGGACGATCCCCAGCTCAAGGCACGGGTGGAGGATTGCAAGCTCAAGGGGGGGGATCCCTTTGCCGAGCTGCAGTTGCCCAAGGCGGTGATTGCCCTCAAGCAGGGGGTGGGGCGGCTCATCCGTGATCGCAGTGATCACGGTGTACTGGTTATTTGTGATCCTCGGGTGGTCAACAAGCCCTATGGCGCCACCTTCATCAAGAGCCTGCCTGCCATTCCACGGACCCGGGAGCTGGCGACCCTGGGAGAATTTTTCGGACCACGGGAGTGAGTCCGCCGCGCCGGGGCTGATTGCACCCGGCCATGCATGACGGCAGGCCTTGGCCATGCTGACGATTTAACTGACTGATGTGAAGAGAATAAAAAGAATGGATGAGTTGAAGATCCTGGCCGTGGATACCGCCACCGAAGCCTGCTCCGCAGCCCTCTTGGTGGGTGACACCCTCTTTTCCCGCTGGGAAGAGGCGCCCCGTGACCATACCCGCAAGATCCTGCCCATGGTTCAGGCTCTGTTGGATGAAGCCGGTCTATCGTTGGATGAGCTCGACGCCATCGCCTTCGGCCGTGGGCCAGGATCCTTCACCGGGGTACGGATCGGGATCAGCGTGGCTCAGGGGCTCGCCTTTGGTGCCGGCGTGCCGATGATCGGTGTCTCCACCCTGGCAGCCATGGCCCAGGGGGCCCATAAGCTGGAAGGGGCCGAGCAGGTGCTTGCCGCCATCGATGCGCGCATGAACGAGGTCTATTTCGGCCACTACGCCTTGGTGGACGGGGTGATGACGCTGGTGGGCGAGGAGGTGGTGAGCGAGCCAGCCGCACTGGTGCAGGCCCGTGACAAGCTGACTGGCGCGGTGAGCTGCGTTGGCACCGGTTTTGAAACCTATGGCGAGACCCTGGGCGGCCTGGCAGATGTGCTGATGCCAAGCCAGGTGCGTTTCCCGGCGGCCGCCGACATGCTGCCTCTGGCATGCCAGGCCTGGTTTGCGGGTGAGGCGGTGCCGGTTGAGCAAGCCACCCCTGTCTATCTGCGTGACAAGGTGACCTGGAAGAAACTGCCGGGTCGCGAATAGGCGGCAACGGCTGCCCCGGGCTGCTTTATCGGACGATGATGGAGAGACGAATGAGAAAATCCGTGATCATGCTGGGATTGGTGGGGCTGTTGCTGGGCGGTTGCAGCACGGTGCCCAAAGAGCTTGCCTATGAGCCTGCGGATCAGCTGGTGGCCTATCAACCCGCCCTGCAGGGGATGGAAGGCAAGCCGGCCCGCTGGAGCGGTGTCATCTCGGCGGTCCACAACAAGGCGGATCAGAGTGTCATCGAGGTGGTCTATCTGCCCCTCAAGTCTAACGGGGTGCCGGAGCAGACCGAGCAGAGCCCTGGTCGTTTTCTCGCCATCATGCAGGGGTTTGTCGACCCGACCCTCTATGCCAAGGGTCGCAGCCTGACGGTGCTCGGCACCCTCGACAAGCCGGTGGACAGCCAGATTGGCGAGCACAAATATCGCTTCTCGGTACTCAAGGTGACGGGGAGCAAGCTGTGGCCACCGGTGAAGGAGGTGGAGATCCGCTACATGGATCCCTACTTTTACGATCCTTTCTATGATCCCTTCTGGCCCAGACGGCCCCTGCGCCGCTGAGGAGCCCGGATGACGGCGACATTGCAGGAGCGCAGGCTGCGCCTGGCGGACGGGCGGCACATCGCCCTGCTGGACAATGGTCAGGAGGACAGACCGCTGCTGGTGGCCCTCCATGGCTGGCTCGACAACGGCGCCAGCTTTTTGCCTCTGGCCCCCTGGCTGGGGGCGTTTCATCTGGTCTGCGTCGATCTGCCGGGCCATGGTCACTCCGATCACAAGTCGACTCCCTATGTCTTCGTGGACTGGCTGGATGATCTCTACCAGATCACCCAGGCCGCGGGCTGGCAGCGTTTCATCCTGCTTGGTCACTCCCTGGGGGCGCTGATTGCCTCTGCCTATGCCGGCGTTTTTCCCGAGCAAATCGAGCGGCTCATTCTGCTGGAGGGGCTCGGCCCCTTGAGCCAGCCCGACGAGGAGGTACCGGGGCAGCTGCGCCGCGCCATCCTCAACCGCACTCGTACCCGTGAGCGTGCAACCAGTGGATTTGCCACCCTCGAGGAGGCGGTGGCTGGCCGCTGCAAGGTGGCGGACATCCCCCCGAGTGCGGCACGCCTTATCTGCGAGCGACAACTGGAGGCGCGGGAAGGGCGCTGGTATTGGCGCAGTGATCCCCGTCTTCGCGATCTCTCCCCCCTTCGCATGAGCGAGGGGCAGGCCCAGGCCCTGATCCGGGCCATCGTCTGTCCGGTGCTCTTTATCCGGGGAGAGCAGGGCTTCCCCGGGCTCCTGGCACAGTGGCAGTTGCGGGAGGCGGTCTTTGGCCACATTGAACGGGTGACAGTGGCAGGAAGCCATCATTTTCATATGGAAAATTCATCAGAAACCGCCGTTTATATCGAAAACTTCGCTCAAATCCGGTAGGATCGGCGGCTTTGAATCATGTCAGGTTTGCTTTCTCCTTCACATTTCCCGTTGTTAATTCACTGTTAATTGATGTTGCCTTATGTAAATATGTGCGGCATTAGAGCATGAACTTAAAACAACTGATTGAAATGGATGTGACAGGGACGGAGGCAACACAGTGAGCGCACAGGTGCGAGTTATGCAGGAGAAGTTCGTGGAAAGAGTCTGGCTGAAGCGTTATCCAGAAGGGGTTCCCGCCGAGATCAATCCAGACCAATACGGCTCTCTGGTCGAGATGTTTGAAGAGTCGGTGAACCAGTTCGCCGATCAACCCGCCTTCGTCAACATGGGGCAGACCATTACCTACCGCCGGCTGGAGGAGCAGTCCCGAGCCTTCGCCGCCTACCTGCAAAACGAGCTGAAGCTCGGCAAGGGGGACAGGGTGGCCGTGATGATGCCGAACCTGCTGCAATACCCCATCGCGGTATTCGGCATCCTGCGGGCCGGCATGACGGTGGTGAACGTCAACCCCCTCTATACCCCGCGCGAGCTGGAGCATCAGTTGAAAGACTCCGGCGCCAAGGCCATCGTCATCGTCTCCAACTTCGCCCACACCCTGGAAAAAGTGGTGTATGACACCCCGGTCAAGCACGTGATCCTGACCCGGATGGGTGACAACCTGGGGCTGGCCAAGGGGACCCTGGTCAACTTCGTGGTCAAATACGTCAAGAAGCTGGTGCCCAAGTACAACCTGCCCCATGCCAGCACCATGCGCCAGGCCCTCGCCAAGGGGCGCTACCTGCAGTACATCAAACCCGAGATCAGCAACCAGGACATCGCCTTCCTGCAATACACCGGCGGGACCACCGGCCTCTCCAAGGGGGCCATGCTGACTCATCGCAACATGATCGCCAACGTCGAGCAGTGCCTCGGTGTCTATGGCCCCGTGCTGGAGCGCGGCAAGGAGTTCGTGGTCACGGCGCTGCCGCTCTATCACGTCTTCGCCCTGACGGTAAACTGCCTGCTGTTCATGCGTCTGGGGGGCTACAACCTGCTCATCAGCAACCCCCGCGACATCCCGGGTTTTGTCAAAGAGATCAAGAAGTATCCTTTCACCTGCATCACCGGGGTGAACACCCTGTTCAACGCCCTGGTCAACAACGACGAGTTCAAGGGCATGGATTTTGCCAAGCTCAAGCTCACTATCGGTGGCGGCATGGCGGTGCAACGGGCGGTGGCCGAGCAGTGGAAGGGGCTGACCGGCACCCCGTTGCTGGAGGGCTATGGCCTGACCGAGTGCTCGCCCCTGGTGAGCGTCTGCCCCTATGATCTGGTGGATTACAACGGCTCCATCGGCCTGCCGGTCTGTTCCACCGAGATCCGTCTGGTGGATGACGAGGGGAACCAGGTCACCGAACGGGGCGCCCCCGGCGAGATGCAGGTGCGCGGTCCTCAGGTGATGACCGGCTACTGGCAGCGCCCGGAGGCGACCGCCGAGGTGATGCAGGATGGCTGGCTCTGCACCGGCGACATCGCGGTATGCGACGAGCAGGGTTTCTTCAAGATCGTCGATCGCAAGAAGGACATGATCCTGGTCTCCGGCTTCAACGTCTACCCGAACGAGATAGAAGACGTGGTGGCCCTGCATCCCAAGGTGCTGGAGGTGGCCGCCGTCGGCGTACCCAACCCGGTGTCCGGCGAGCAGGTGAAGATCTTCGTGGTCAAGAAAGATGCAAAGCTGGCGGAAGAGGAGATAATTGCCCACTGCCGCAAACATCTGACTGCCTATAAGGTGCCGAAACTGGTAGAATTTCGCGACGAACTTCCCAAGACCAACGTGGGCAAGATCCTGCGCCGCGTACTGCGCGACGAGGAGATTGCCAAGCAGTAACCGGCATGCACTGCTTTGCAGTCCAGCGCTGTCGTTATGCAAAACCGTGGGACATCCACGGTTTTTTCTTTCTGGATCCGACCAACGTGCAGGCAACGATGCAATATCAACTCATTTCACAGCAAGCCGAACTGGATCAGTATCTCGCTTCTCTGGCCGACGTTCCCCTGGCCATCGATACCGAATTCGTTCGCACCCGTACCTACTATCCCCAGCTCGGTCTGTTCCAGATCTACGATGGCAAGCAGCTTGCCCTGCTCGATCCCCTGACCCTGGATCTCTCCGGTTTGTGGCAGCGCCTCGGTCGGGCCGGACAGATTGCCATCCTGCACGCCTCTGGTGAGGATCTGGAACTTATCCAGCATCAGGCGGGTCACCTGCCCAACCAGATGCACGATACCCAGCTGGCGGCAGCCTTCCTGGGTCATGGCGTGTCGGTGGGGTTTGGCGCCCTGGTCAACGAATTCCTCGGGGTCGAGCTTGAGAAGGATCAGGCCCGTACCGACTGGCTGGCGCGCCCCCTTACCCCTCGTCAGCTGGAATATGCCGCGGCGGATGTCTTCTACCTCATGCCCCTCTACGAGAAGGTGATGGCCAGACTGCGCGAGAGCGGCAAGTTCCCCTGGTTCGAACAGGAGTGCCAGAACCACTCCGCCCGCAAGACCCAGGGCAGCGATCCCCGTCAGGCCTACCTCGAGATAGTCAACGCCTGGCAACTGGGTCGCCGTGAGCTGGCCATCCTGCGCGAGCTGGCCGCCTGGCGCCAGCAGGAAGCGGTACGCCGGGATCTCGCCCTCAACTTCGTGGTCAAAGAGCTGCACCTGTTCAAGGTGGCGGAGCGTCGTCCCGCTTCGCTGCGGGATCTCAACGAGCTGGGCCTCTCGCCCATCGAGATCAAGATCCACGGCAAGCGGATGCTGGACATCGTCGCCGCCGCCCAGCAGAGCGACCCTGCTAGCTGGCCCGATCCCATCCGCCGTCTGGTGGACTTCCCCCAGTACAAGGCCGAGCTCAAGCGCATCAAGGCCATGGTGGAGGAGAAGGCCAAGGCCAGCAACATTCCGCCGGAGCTGGTGGCGAGCAAGAAGATCATCCACCAGTACTTCACCTGGAGCTGGCGCATGAGTGCCGAGGAGCGGGCCAGGGCGGACAAGCCCATGCTGCTGCAAGGGTGGCGTCATGAGCTGGTAGGCCACCTGCTGGCCCAGTGACGAGTACGCAGTACGAGAAGGGGAGTCCATGACTCCCCTTTTTCATGGTTCATCGCGGCTTTCCGGGGAAGGCCGCCTTGATTTTCAGAAAAAAGTATTCTGAGTCCCTAAATCCATATGCCATGCGCTTTATCACTTTGATCTTGTTGTTCACCCCTTCCAGCACACTCGTGTGCATCGGGTAGTTTGC